>WFQR01000128.1 GCA_015486955.1 Hippea sp.
TATATCGGGCTGGAAGAAGGCTATAGATTATTATGTTTCATTCTCGGAATTTTTACCGGGTAGGTCGGCAGAGGACATGATGTACGAATGCAAACAGAGAAAGAAAGAGATTGAGGAGTTGTTGCTATGAGCCATAGGGTTGTTGAGATTTTTAAGGAGATCTCTAAAATACCGAGGTGTTCAAAGCACTGCGAAAGGATAGCCAACTTTATTTGTGAATGGGCGAACAATAACGGTTTTAGGTGTGAACGCGATGACTATGGCAATGTAATTGTAAATGTCCCTGCAACATCGGGGTTTGAAGGTAAACCATCCTTTGCGCTTCAGGGTCACATGGATATGGTGTGTGTCAAAGATGAAAACTCAAAACACGACTTTGATAAGGACCCCATTGAGGTGATTGAAAAGGATGGATGGCTTTTAGCCAACGGGACAACGCTGGGTGCGGATGATGGTGTTGCATTGGCTATTGGCATGGCTTTGGCTGAGGATGAGACAAAATCTCATCCAGAATTGGAGCTTGTTTTCACTGCAGATGAGGAAATTGGGCTTGTGGGTGCTATGCACCTTAAGGACAACTTTATTAAGTCAAAAAGACTGATCAATATCGATTCGGAAAAAGAGGGTGTGTTTGTCATTGGTTGTGCGGGTGGTGAGGACATAGACTTGAGCTTTCCGGTAAAGAGGCAGGCAAGGAGGTTTAGCGAGGCTTATAGGATTGTTGTTTCTGGTCTTAAGGGTGGCCATTCCGGTGTTGAGATAAATCATAATAGGGCAAATGCCATAAAGCTGTTGAATGAAATACTGGATAGGTCTTTTAGTTCCATTGAGCTTGTTGAGTTTAGGGGTGGTAAAGCGCGCAACGCCATTCCAGATTTTGCAGAGGCAGTTGTATTCACTGATGCCATAGACGAGGTGAAGGGCATAGCAAAGAGTGTTGAAAGTTATGCCAAAGCGTTGTTTACGGGTGAGGAACACTTGAGTATCGAAGTAGAAGGAACAAGTACAAATATGGATGTAATCAACAGGGACGATTTTAAGAGAATTGTGGACTTGATAAACAAGTTTCCGCACGGTGTATACGAGATGTACGATGAGGAAACCCCAAAGACATCGAACAACTTGGCTATGGTTGAACTAAACGTTGATAATTTTAAGGTTTCTTCCAACCAAAGGAGTTTAACAAAAGAAGGGCTTGATAAGATTTGTTCCATTGTTGAGGAAATTGGCAGGGAATTTTACTGTGAAATAAAAAGACACAGTAGGTATCCATCATGGACACCTAAAGAAGATTCGAGATTGCTTGAAAGCGCAAAACGTGTTTTTGTTGATATGTTTGGCAGGGAACCCACAATTAAAGTGATACATGCGGGGCTTGAGTGTGGTATATTTGTATCGAAGCTGCCAAAGGATGTGGAGATGATCTCTATCGGTCCTGACATGAAAGATATACACTCACCGAAGGAGAGACTGAATATGGATTCTTTTATCAGAACGTATGAGTTTGTGTGTGAGCTGGTGAAGAGATGAAACCGGTGTTTTTTGGATTTATTGGTTTCTCAGGCGTTGGAAAAACTACTTTGATCGAGAAGCTGATAAAGGTATTTACGGGTAAAGGCTATCGAGTTGGTGCCGTTAAGCACGATGCCCATAAATTTGAAATAGACTATCCGGGTAAGGATTCTTATCGAATGAAACACGCGGGAGCATGGCGCGTGGTTCTGTCTTCCAAGGATAAGCTTGCAATGGTTGAGGATAGAGAAAAAGAAAAATCGCTGGATGAAATAAAGGAGATGTTTGACGATTGCGATTTTGTGTTTGTTGAGGGTTGCAAATTAGGTGATTTGCCCAAGATAGAGGTTCACAGGGATGAAGTTGGAGAGGGTTGGTATATCAAAAAGGGCGTGAAGGATATTGTTTTGGTTGTGTCCGATAAACGCTACGATCTGCCCGTTCCTGTGTTTCTTTTTGATGAGATTGATCGCATTGTAGACTTTATAGAGAGTTTTAAAGAGCATGAAGATACTTAACGTTGAGTCGGCAACGAACTTCTCTGGTGGCGTAAATCAACTAATTATCAATGTTAAGGGGTTAATTGAAAAGGGGCATGAGGTAACTGTAGCCTGCGTTGAAGACTCGCCTGTGCATAGGGCTTTAAAGGATAGCGGTGCCGATTTTTTCTTTATTGACGAAGACAAGGTTTATAAGTCTGCCTTTCAATTAAGGGAGTTTCTTAGGCAACACGATTTTGACATTGTTCATACACACCATTCCAAGGGTCACACCATAGGTCTTCTATCTTTGCTTTTTAGAAGGAAGGAAAAGCTTGTCGTACAGAGGAGCGTTTTGTTTCCCACTACCAACGTTTTTAAATACCTAAACCCGCGCGTGGATCTATTCATTGCAAATTCCTATGCTGTAAAGGATGTAATGCAGAGGCACTTTGTCAGTTCTAAAAAAATCAGGGTTGTCTATAGTGCCGTTGATGAAAGCAAACTTGAGGGTATAAACAGGAAAGAGGCAAGAAGGGAATTTGGCTTTGAGGGTAATGTATTTGGGATAGTCGGCAATTACTCGTCTTTTAAGGGCCATGATATTGCAATTGAGGCGTTCAAGAAGTTAAATCTTAAGGATTCCACACTCGTTTTGGTTGGAAGCGATACGGAAAAATTAGATGGGCTTGTAAGTGATTTGGGTATTGCGGATAGGGTTAGGATCTTGGGTTTTAGGAAGGATGCCTATAGGATCATTGCAGGTTTTGATGTGCTTGTAATACCATCGCTGAGGGAGAGCTTCCCAAATGTGGCCATAGAGGCCTTTTTGCTTGGAGTTCCTGTTATCGGAACAAACGTAGGGGGAATACCTGAGCTTTTGGGTGATGGAAGGGGAATAATAGCAAACCCAACAGCCGACGATTTGGCGAAGGCCATGATGGATATGATTGTGGCCGACAGGGATGAAATAAAAAAGAGGGCGCTTGAGTTTGCAAAGCAGAACCTTACAGCTGAGAGGAAGGTCGAAAGATTGATAAAGGTCTATGAGGAGTTGCTTTCGTGAGGCTTTTGTACAGGTTTTTAAAGGTTTTGCCCCTTTGGATGTTAAAGAGTCTTTTTAGGTTTCTTTCTATTATCGTTTATTTCGCTTTACCAAAGAGGAGAAAGATAGCACAAAATAATATAAAATTTGCCATTGGTGGTGATTATAAAAAGCTTGCCTTTAAAAGCTACTTGTACTTTGCTGACATGGTTGCAATTAACGTGAAGTATCTTGGAAACAAGGATTTCTTTGAGAAGCATTTTACCATTGAGGGCTATGAGAATTACGTGAAGGCCAAATCAAAAGGCAATGGCGTGATATTTACAACCGCACATTTTGGGAATTGGGAGATGCTTGTTTGCGGTTTTGCCGTATTAAAAGAGCCGATTTACATCATGGTTAGACCCATCGATACGAAGTGCGTTGATGATTTGGTGGAGAGCGTTAGAGCATCATGCGGGAATAGGATTTTGTCCTCAAGGCTTTCAGCCTTTGAGTTTATTAGGCTTTTAAAAAGGGGTAATGTGCTTGGCATATTGATAGACCAGGCTGGAGGTGATGGGTCTTTTAAGGTTGATTTTTTTTCTAAGAAGGCTAAAGTTAGTGAAAGCGTTGGGGTTTTCTGTTGTAAATTGGATGTACCGGTTCTGCCGGCCTATTTGAAAGAGCATGACGATGGCACTTATACGATCGTTATAGAGGATGCTATTGAATGCGATAAGGACAAGGCCAGGATGGATGCTGTTCAAGAGGTCATGGATAGGATATACAAGCGTTTTGAGGAGTGGATAAGGGAAGAGCCCCATAAATACTTTTGGATGCACAACAGATGGAAGTAAAGGCCGTTTTTTTGGACAGGGATGGGACGATTATAGAGGATGTGCACTATTTAAGCAGGCTTGAGGATATAAAGCTCATGCCCCTCGCCAAAGAGGGTCTGACACTGATGAAGGAGTGCGGATACAAGCTCATTGTTGTTACAAACCAGTCTGGCATAGGCAGGGGATACTTTAGTGAGGATTTTGTGAGGAAGACCCACGAGGTTTTAAACGACATGTTGGATAATTTGATAGATGCGTTTTACTTTTGTCCCCATAGGCCTGAGGATAACTGCTCTTGCAGAAAACCGAAGCCCGGGATGATTGATCAAGCTGTTAAAGATTTTGGTATAAATAAGGAAAAATCATTTGTTGTTGGTGATAAAGAAACAGATGTGGAATTGGGTTTGAATGCCGGTGTTACGCCTTTGCTTGTTGTAAACAGGGAAAACGCTCACTTGCTTGAGAATACAAAAGCCAAAGCATTTTTTTCAAATCTCTACGAGGTGGCGATGTGGATTTGCCGAAAGGGTTTTATGGTATAACGGACGAGAGGTTTGGCTGTGTAGAATCCGCTAAAAAACTGTTGGACTTTGGTGCTAAAATTGTGCAACTTCGATGTAAGAAACTGACGGATAGGGAATTTTTGTCCATCGCTGATGAGGTTAGAAGGCTCACGAAGGATTATGGTGCGGTGTTTATCGTTGACGATAGACTGGATATTGCCTTGCTGAGTGATGCGGATGGTGTACATGTTGGGGATAAGGACATACCGCCATGCAGGATACGAGAAGTTGTAAGAGATGGCTTTATTATTGGTTTGAGTACCCACTCTTTGGATGATGTTTTAAAGGCTGACTGCTGCGATTACATTGGCGTAGGGCCCGTTTTTGAAACGACAACGAAAGATAAACCCCATCCCACGTTGGGTGTGGAATTGGCTAAGAAGATGGTTGAATCATCGAAATATCCTGCTTTCTTGATTGGTGGTATTAAGCTTGAGAACATTAGGGAAATTAAGGATATTGGCGCTTGGGGTTTTGTGAGTGTTTACGATGTTTTGTCCCATGATAAGGGGCATTTTGAAAGGATGATGGAGATATGGAGAAGTTGATCGATAAATTTGGCAGGGAGATCTACTACTTGAGGATATCAGTTACAGACAGGTGCAACTACAGGTGTATCTACTGCATGCCAAAAGGTGGCATCAATTGGAAGCCCATGAGTGAAATCTTAAGCTTTGAGGAGATTACAGATTTTGTCAAAGTAGCAGCCTCTTTGGGCATAAGAAAGATCAAATTAA
>WFQR01000129.1 GCA_015486955.1 Hippea sp.
AGTTGTTGGATATATCTCTAAGCAGTTCTATTGCTTCAGGGGTTACTTTGGAAGTTGTTGAATTTCTAAAGCAGGACATAGACCACCCTTTCCTATTAAATGTCCCAAGCTCTCTGTATCTGACGGGTTTATTGCTTAGAAGGGTTAATTAGATCGCTTTTTCTTGTTTATAACCTTGTCGATGATGCCCTTCATTACAATTGGAACATCATTTTCCATTACTTCAGGTCTTAGGATTTCTTTGTCTTTTTCCAAAAACCTTTTAAGCCACTCTTTTTTTTGTTTTCTTGCTTTAAGTCTTGATTCCAGATAGGCCTTTTTTGGTAAAGATAACAAATGGTCAGCTTTATCTAACACGAGTTTTCTCAAATCCTCACGATTGTCGGCAATGCCGTCTACCAAACCTATCTCCAAAGCCTCTTTTGGAGTGAACATCTTGCCTTCAAAGACATCCCTTAAGTATCTCGGTGTTACGTAATCTTTCACAACTTCCATGTAGATCGAAGGTAAGAACAGACCCACAGGGATTTCACTGAAGCCCGTTAAGAACTCTCCGTTGAGCATAAATCTATATTCAGCAGGAGCAGATACCACAAGGCCGCCAGCCATTGCATGGCCTGTGAATTCTGCTATGTAGGGAATTGGCAAATCATATAAATCGTAGATTATCTGTATCATCATATCAATTGTTCTCATTCTATCCTGTACGGATGCGTTGAGCAGATAAACCGGATCCAAACCGTTACAAAAGTATTTCTCGTTGTCCGATGTTAACACGATAAGGTCGGATTTTTCAGATAGATCCCACATAAGGTCTCTCAACTCGTACAGTTGGTCTCCCGTTAAGGTGTTGTAGGGCGAGGTTTGGAAGTATACGTAAGCGATTTTGCCGTTCTGTCTTTCCTCGAATTTAACATTAAACGATTCCATAAACCAACCTCCAGCAGTTTTCGCCCATTTTATCTTAATTTTATCTTTTGTCAAAATCTGCCGTTTGGTGAATAAATCCAGTTGAATTTGATATATGCGTTTAGGCCTGTTCCACCAGCATCCAAGATGTAAACCTTTGCATAGTGTCCTTCTTTGGTTTTTACGCAGTACGTATGGCCAATTTTCACCTTTGTCATGGCGTAATAGTCTGTGTAGCCTGTTTTTGGGCAGGATTTAACGCTGCTTAAGTTGACCTTGCCCATATCTCTAACCTGACCGACACCAAAATAGGGTCTGTTGGCATTTGGGTCTTTGGGATTTACGTATCCGCAGGCTATATCTTCCTCTGACCTTTTGTATCTGCCTGTCTCAAAATCTATGGAATAACCGCCCGTTTTTGGCTTTAATGCATGTGTTAAAAGCCCTGTTTTTACTTTACCTACGCCGCTTTTTTTATTTTCAGCAAAGTTTACAAAAAAGCTATCGCCTTCAACCTTTGCAATGAATGAATACGTCCTATCCATGCTTGGTGTAAATCTGTTAACAAGTGTTACAATGGCTGTACCGCTTTTATTTATGCTGCCTCCTAAATTCCATGGAATTGAGAATTTAATCGCATACCTGTTGAAATTTGCATCCTTTTCGAAACTGTTAAATGATATAAGCTTTGGTCTTCCAAAGTTCAATCTGTTAATGCCTTTGGCCCTGTTGTTATTGCATATCTTTAGCCACTCTAAAGAAAGGTCTGAACCAAATAAGAATCTCTTTAAGCTCTTGTTATTTGAATAATATTGCCCAAATCTATCCATAAATTGCGCGGCTTTCCTTAAAAAATCTTCATAGTCCAGCATAAAACCCTTTTCTATTGATCCCGATCTGTTTTTTATTGTTAGTTTGCAATAGCTGTTAAAGGGGTGTGGTGGTCTTAAATCACATCTTGCAGTGTGATTTTGAATTGCACAAGCTGTTTTTGTTATTCCACAATCCAAAACTGCACTAATGGGTTTGCATTCTTTAGAATTGCAACTGTTGGATAAATAAGCTGTTATATTCACCGCGTATGGGTACGGTGATGCTACCCACTTTTCTACCACTCTACCGTTTACCGTTATCCTTGTTATTTTAGGTGGCGCAAAGTATCTATCCTTTTTAACGATCCTGTTGAATTCTGCTTCATACCTTGACAAATCAAAAGATGGCTTAAACGGCAAAGCTCGAGCAAAGTTTATGTATCTTGAGCATGTCCATTGATCCCTTTTTGCTATGCATTTATCTAATCTGTTTTTTATCTTTATTTCCAGTAGCTCACATTTCTTTAAAATTGCATTTGCTAACTTGAAATCCGTTCTAAATGAATTGCCACAGTATCTGTTTTGATTAGCAAAGGAATTCATCTGTTTGTCGAAGTTTGTTTTATAGCTTTCATAGGCTAATTTTAGGTCAGATGGCCACAATCTCAACTTTGATGCAATTCTACTCATTTTCTCATACAAAGAGTTCAATCTATCCTCGTATTTGTTTAAGTCTTTACACTTTTGCAGTTGCTGAACTGCTTTGTCCCTTAGATTTTTGTAATAACTGAGGCTTTTATACCCCGGAAAGCTTTCGACTTGTGATCTTATCCATCTTATTTGATTTTCATCTACTCCTCTTCCGTTGTCTAAATCACTTGGCACAGCTCTTTTTATGAGATAATCCAATCTTTTCATGGTTTTAACAAAATTAGGTGCTAAAGAGATGTCGAAAACACTCTTTCTAATCTTTGATGCCTCAAAAACAAGTATTGATAGGCTTTTATAATAACCCAATTGTTGAGCCAAGAAGTCTTTGTCTTGCATTACTATATCGTACGTTTTTACATATTGATTTTGCGTATCATCCATTTTATTCAAAAGCTTTGTGGCTTGGGGGATATGCTCTCTGTAGTACTCTATGCATCGCATATTGTAAGGATTGAAAACCTCATATGTTGCGTATTCGGCAATTTTTTCGTCGAACGTGTCGCTTAGCACATTAAAGTTCCTCAGGTAATCGACAAATAGTTTATTCAGCCTGTTTTCCTTATCACCTATATAATCAATAATCAACGAGGTTTTCTCAAGGCAATCGATAGACTCGTTAAATACCCTCTCGAACTCTCCGCCAGAAAGTTTTCCTTGATTTGACAGATTGAACAGGTTATTGAGTTTGTAGTGGTAGTACAAACATTTGTTTCTTTTCTCGAAGACGTTTATTTCGTATTCAGCCTTTTTTATTCGGTTTAGCATGTTATCCCTTGCGCATATTTGGTTGTTTAAGTTTTTTAAGTCATTTAGAGCCCTATTTCTTACGCTTTCTGCCTCTTTGTAAAGTTCTTGTGCTTTGTTAACGAACATTTGAGCCTTGTTTCTATCTATGTACGGAAAGATGTTGTTTTTCATTAAATTGAATACGAATTTATTGCCCGATAGAAATTGATCATAATTGATTCTCTTTTGTAAGAACTTATCCTTTAATTCTGATAGGTAATTGATGTATGGGTTCAAATTTACGTTTACCTTACTCTTTCCATTTTTCAGTTGCTTCTTTATGTTTTTCAGATCCTTTTCTGCCCTTTTTGCGATTTTTTCTTTTGAAGGTTTTGCATTCTTCTCATTCATAATTCCAACTACCAAAAGCACAGGCACATCAGCAATTTTTTCTCTCACTTTTTTAAACTCTTTGTGTGGAAGTGTTGGGGGTTTTTGCTTTGCTTTACTCTGTTTGTTCTTTTTGTAACTATTTATAACGGCCTTTCTAAAATCTCTATCCAATATAAACAACCTTACATTGTTAAAATTGGCTTCATATCCAGTGGAGTCTAAGATTTTATATATCTGTATGAGCTTGTTGTACGTTAGTCCTTTTAGCGACGATATGAGAGCTTCAAAGTTTCTAACATTGAGGTTAGAGTTTGTGGCTTTGTTTATCGCACATGTCTTTAAAACGGCTAATTTGTATTCCTTGTCTGTTAGGAATCTTTTAACTGAATTGACAGTTACCGGTTCGTGTGCGCATTTGAGCTTTTCTTGAGATTTTTTAGCTAAGTATTTTGCTTTCCACTTGAGGTATTTTATTTCCTCTTCCTTTTGTCTTGCAGCCGTCTGCAATCGTTTTAAGGCTAAAAAATACTTCCTGTATTTTGTGTTAACCTCAAGTGTTTTTGACCACATCTCGAATTTCAACTGCTCAATCCATTTTTTCCTGTCTTTAAAGAACTCCGTTCTGCCAAGTCTCATTTCGTTTTCATCAAACCACTGGTCAAACATTGACCTTAGAGTTCTTATGTCTGTAACCTTTTTGGATGCTTTCCATCTTTGAATTTCTGGATATAAGAATTTTTTGATGAATAGACGTCTTTCTACATTTTTGCCCCAGCTTTGCACGGATTGCAGTGAGTATTTAGCAAAGTCCCACGCATATCCAACCAAACTCCCGCCTGTTGAGCCAAGCAGAATGCCTGCTATCTGCTTTGCCGCCTCTTCGCTTAGTGTATTTTTGGCTTTATCGAATTCACCATGTGCAAATTGGTCTATTGCCTGTGTAATGGTTTCGACAGGGATGTCTGAGCCTGCTGTTTCCTCTAAGAAATCATGCATCTCTTGATTGAAATAGTACTGCTCGATCTTATTGAGGTCGTTAAGTGTTATTTGGGAATAGGCTAAATTTGATAGGATTATGACAAAAACAGCTACCAAAAGGGTTTTAAATGACCTCATTATCATCCCTCCAAAAAAGTTTATTATTATTGAAAATTTTAACATATACATGAAAAAACTTCAAGATATATTTAAATTCCAAATATATATTACGCGGTAGTTGAATTTGGTTTTTGCCTGTGTTTTATGTTCAGGGAAATAAAAAATTTGACAAACGGTTGTCTTTGAATATACTTACACTCGCAAGTGTTGCTCCCCTGTAGCTCAGCCGGTAGAGCAGGTGGCTGTTAACCACCGGGTCGGGGGTTCGAGTCCCTCCGGGGGAGCCATTTTGATGGTTGTTTCTAACTTGTTTAAGGTTTCCTTTAGTCTTTCCGCATAAGAGAAATATAGAAGCTTGGATTTGATGATAAAGGAGCGCATCAAGAAAGGGAAATTTTTTTAAAGGAACTTGGCTTTTTGCTTTTTTGCTATATAATGGTTATCATATGATATTAAACAACGACAAGCTCCGTCAGGTATAGAGGGGAAAGGTTTGGGAGGAATAATGACCCTTGAGGAAACAGTAATAGGCAAAGGGCGGAAGAACAGATATGCAATTCTTTCCCAAACTGCTTTGAAGGTTTCAAAAGAGCGGTATATGTCAAGGAAGTGGTCTTTTGAGGGGGCAGAACTGGGACAAAACATAACAATCAGGACTGTTCAAGCAATTTTTAAACAGGCATGCGAAAGATCGGGGATAAATAAGAAGGTTGCCGTTCATACTTTACGACATAGTTTTGTTACACATTTACTCGAAAGAAGTATTGACTTAAGATATATTCAGGAACTCCTCGGACATAAAAGTAGCAAGACTACAGAAATTTGTACCAATGCAAGTACAAAGAACCTTTCAACAATAAAAAACCCACTTGATAGACTTTTAGAAGGAGGTGGACCCTAGAAACAAAGATAATGATCATCCAGAGGGAGGTATATGCGAACAGTTCGCATATCTTCTAAATTTGGTAGTATATCCGAACATTTTGGATATGAACGAGTTATACGACATCGGGCATTTAAGAGGAGTGGCAAGATGGCGAATGAACCAAAGCGGGATTTCAAAAATCCACTAAGGCGGATTACGGGACGTTACTATAACCTCGTGGGAGCTGTTCTATTTCTGTTGGGTGTTGTGCTACGATTGCTTTCAATCGGAAAGACCGGTTTTGCTTGGCTTGTAATTGGAGATATTGGAACGTTTTTAGCCGTTGCCATTACTATCCCATTCATCTATGATAGATTGATAAAGACAGAAGACCGCCAACTCTTTCTCAGTGATCTTGAAGATTTGTTAGATGCTAAGTTGCCAAGTTATTGTAATCAAAAACTTGGAGTTACACTCCATGAGGGAGGGAGACGAAGCATTGATGAGGAAGTAGCATTTATTCAAACTGCCAAGTGTGAAGTAGTGGAATTGGGAATTGCTCTCCGCACGTTCAGCAGTTATTTTGAACAAAGGGCATCCTATGAATTTAAAAACTATGTTATGGAACTACTACGACACGGGGTTGTTTTCAAATGTGTAGCCATGAACCCTGATTGTGAGGTCGCTGCGAAATATGCTGAAAACCGAGGTGAGACAGAACTCCTCGATAGAATTCGGTCTTCTTTGAAAACTCTTAAGGCACTCAGTGATGAATTCAAACAACTCAGGTTGCCGGGAAAGTTTGAAATATATTTATATTCTCACTTTCCCTATTTTCATCCAGTTTGCGTTGATGGAGATGAAGCCAATGGACGCATATTCATTTCTCCCTATATGTATGCAACGAAAGGAGCAGAGACACCGGGTTTTGAATTTTTGAAATCCGAGCACCTAGTTATGTTCGAAAAGTATTGGGCATCGGTGAAAAAACTATTGGCCGATTCTCGTCAGTTGTAAGATGATTGTTTGCCCGACGTCGTATAACAGGTGCGTATGCGATTCGGCGACTTTATTGCTTTACCTAAATTCTCGCCCGGCGGCTCGGACTTCGCATACGCCCCAAACGTTAAGTAAAATGCTCAAGGTGAGTGATAACAATGATTAATTATTTGGTGGCAGTTATCATTGGGATATTATCAAGTCTTGTTGCATCTCTCATGTTTTTGTTGTTTTTGACCAGAGTTAGACCTAAAATTATAATTTCTGATCGAATTGCAAAAGGGAAAAGTTCGACGGGGGAGACAGTGTATCGAATAAAAATTATAAATAAAACCCACAGATCTATTATAAATGTCAAAGCACAGCTTCATTTAATGATACCAACTGTGACACCTGGTGGGATCATTATGAAATCTAAAGAAATCCCACTCAAAAGAAGCGAAATAATGGAAATATCAAAATTTGACTTAAAAGATGAAATGGCTGGCTATGCCTTTAGGTTTCTTACCTATGAAAATATTGAAGATTTATGGAAAGACGACACCCACTCATTTCTACGATTTAGAATTTTTGCGACTGATTCACTTTCAGGTTTTTGTAAAGGTTTTTGTAAATATTATCATACTAAAAGAAATTCGATTAAAGGAGGAGACTTCGAATTTGGAAACTCTTTGGAGATTAAATAATGCCAGAACTTTACTTAACAGCGGAAAAAAGGCAAAATTTCATTATACCCAAATTGCCTTTGGCAGCTTCTTTTATCCGCAAAACGTTAGCAGAAGTTCCGCACGCCACCTTAAACCTAAATAAAGAGGTGAAGAATAATGGATGAATTAAAAAGAATAGAAGAAAAAGAAAAAGAGATATTATTTAAATTAGGATGGATATTCAAAAACTCGTTAGATGATTTTAGCACTTCTGTGGATAGGAGTTTGAGATACCTTGACAAGATAGTCCTCCCAATAATAATGGCAAGTAAGGAGGACAAGTCATACAATCCCTTTTCAGAAATTATAGAGAAGTATGTTCTCCATATCTTGATTCGTAAATTTGAAAGAGATGGATATTCTTTGTTACCTTTGGGTTATTCTGCAGATCTGACTCTTGAAAATGATCAGCATATACTGAGTATCGACATAAAAACAGCTAACATCGATAATCCCTCTGATTTCAAAGAAACTGGTGTTATTGGTATCAATCAATTAACACATATAGCTAAAGTGGGCATAGACAGGAAAAGGTGGCCTTCAAAATTTTTACCCGCGCCTTATTTTGTATATCCATCAATCCCTCCATTTTACGAGTTAGAAAACGGAACAAAAAAATTAATTTTAACTTACGAAATGATGTTTATTTATCCATCTTATAAAGACTTAATTGACGAAATTAGAGCAGATTATATTTCATTATTTGAATTCTTTAATAGAAAAATAAGAAATGTTTTAATTCCTATTATTTCGAACATTTATGGGGTCAATGAGGAGCAATCAAAAAGGTTACTGGAGAAAAAACCAAAAAGATCACCGTTCAGAAAAGACGAACTTATAACTGAAAGCTTGATTCGTGGAGTGTTTATACATGAGCAAGAAAAAGAAAATATATTAACTTCATTGAAAATTTCTGAAGAAGAATATAAGGTAATAAATGAATTTTCTAATCAACTTGAAGAAGTTATTGATAAATTGCGAGAAAGGGATATTAAACCAATTGCTATCATTGCCATGTCCATACCTAATGGATTGTTGAAAGAAAAATATCTTGATAAATTCGTGAGTGGCAAAAATTATGCTAAATCAGCAAGATATCACTATGAAGATGGTATTTTTGAAGTAATAAAAGAGAGGACTAAAAAAGAGTTTCCACGAGTTATTTTTATAGATTTAAACATGGACTACTTGGACGACTTAAAGAACTACTTTGATAGAATAGTGATGCTAGATTATCAATTAAGGATGTTGTGATATGAATAGAGATGTTATTTTACATGGAGATGTTTACGCTTGTCTTGATTATTTAGATAATAATTCAATTGCTGTGGCTATAACTTCACCGCCATATTGGAAACAAAGAGATTATGAATTCAAGGGTCAGATTGGGCAGGAAAAAACGCCCGAGGAATATATTGGTCGGCTAGTAAAAATATATAATAAACTCCGACAAAAACTTAGAAAAGATGGTATTTTCCTTCTTAATGTTGGAGATAAATACCTAAACCAATATGGGAAATCTCATCTCTTACAAATTCCATATAGATTAGCATACCATATGGTAAAAGATGGTTGGTATTTAGAAGATATAATCATCTGGTATAAACCAAACCATATGCCATCTTCTGCTAAAGACAGGTTTACAAATACTTATGAGCCCGTACTTGTTTTAGCAAAAAGTAGGAATAATATTTATCGAAATAAATATCCAAAAGCAGTAGAAATACCCTTGCAACAGACCCCATGGAAACACACAGCAGTATATCCTGAAAAGTTAGTATGGGAAATGTTAGAACGTGTAGAATTAAAAAATGGAGATTTAATATTAGATCCTTTTGCAGGGACTGGGACGACTGCTGCAGTTGTGAATAAAATAAGGAAAAGTCTTTACGCTAAAAAGATTTATTCAATTATGATTGAAAAAGGAGATGAATTTGTAGATATAATCAAGGAGAGAGCAAAAATAATAGAAGTTATCAAAGTTAAGGATATTAGTTATGAGTGGGGACCTGTTGAGGAAACTGATTTACCAATGGATATAGAGCCTAAGCCTATACTCAAAGATAAACACGGAGAGGTTTATATTGCTAAGGATCAAAGAGAATTTTTATCCGCATTAAAAGGAATTACAATGGAAGAATTTAAGAAATTTCATAGAGAAGATGCGCTTTACTTTTTTGGAGTAAAAGATTGGGATTTAAGTTCATTATATTATGCTCATACAATATATCAATACGGATATGTCCTGAGGAATATGCTTGTTGTATCTAATAGAAACAACTGGTATCCCATTTTCATGTTTGCACGGGATAGCACGCGAGTTGCATATAAATTCTATCTTGATAGGGTTAGGATAAAACCAAAGACAAAAGAAAAAAGAGAGTGGCGAGAAGAAGAATTTATTGGTATGAAAGTAAGAGACATTTCAGGGAAAGAATCAATAGAAGGCTACATAATAAAAGTTTTAGAGAAATATGATGACGGCTTTCCAAAGCTGGTAGTAGTTCAATGGGATGGAAAAGCATCAATAGAATTTGTTATTCATCCTAAGAAAGATGAATTTTTAATGGAAGGTGTAAAATTCTTTTGTCCGAAGTGTCACTCTGAGTTAACAGAGCCTTATGACCCAATAGGAGACAACATATGCCCATCTTGTGGTCAAAAATTGTGGATAAATTTAGAAACTATCCCTATCATACAGGAACCTCAAGAGATATCTGAAATCGCAAAAGAATTGGAAAATAATGAATATTCTATAGGTCAGATCTTAAACATTAAAGACTTAAAAAGAAAAAAAGTTTCATCTTCTAGTAAATTTTCATCTTTAGAGAGGATTAACTGGGGAGCATCTCCTGGAGCAAGAAAACTTATGCTTGGTGAATATTTTACAAAAATGCGTCTTTACAGAATAGACCAACCGCTTGTTGCACAATATTTGACTCTATTGAGGAAATCTAAGAATATGAGTATTCAATATGTAATAAATAAACTTCCAAAAGAATATTGTCACACTGTTGGTCATTGGTTTAGAAAAGATTTTGGTGGGTCTATCCCAATACCTCAAGATGTTGAACTAATAAAAGATATTTTTGATGTTCAAGATAATTTGTTGAGAATATTAAAGAGAACTGCCTTAAAGTTCCAAACTGTTAAAGCTTCAATTAAAGGTAAGAATCCAGGAGATTATATTAAAAACAAAAACGACAAAGATATAATTAAATTTCTTAGGTTATTGTATATTCCGTCAAATGAATATATAACCATATTTGCTCAAGCAACACGTTGTACCGAAATAATAGCGGCGGAGAAGCTTGCATCTTCATAAGTGCCAAAAAGTTCCCAACCCTCAAACTTTCGGTTTTTTAAAGAGATAAAAAATTATTTTTCTTTATTGACAAAAATCTTCCTGTTTTAAGCTTGTGGTAGTTTCTATTTGTTCACGAAAATTTCTAAGGGCTTGATTTTGTTTGTTAAAATAAAGATCGTGTAAGATGCGCCTTTGGTATTGACTTTTTAATTGCAGTTATGTTAAGTTTTGATGGCTTTTAAGGGGGCGACGGTGGTTTTTGATGTAAAAGTGAAACCCGATTCTAAAAGGGAATCGATCAGCTTTGAAAACGGAGTAATAGTTGTTAAAATCAGGGAAAAGCCCGTTGAAGGTAAGGCCAATAAGGCCTTGATTGAAAAACTTGCCAAAACTTTGGGGATCGCGAAGAGCTGTATTGAGATCGTCGGTGGTGAGAGATCCAAGAGCAAGCGAGTTGCGATTGACTGTATTGACGAGAAAAAGATCTACGAAATGTTAAAGGAGGCTTGAGAGATGCCAATCTATGAGTATATGTGTGAATTTTGCCATCATAAATTCCAACTGCTCCAAAAATTTGGTGAAGAGCCGCCAAAAAAGTGTCCTAACTGCGGAAAAGAAGGGGGCATAAAAAAGCTTATTTCTCAAACGATGTTTGAACTAAAAGGAACAGGTTGGTACGCCACGGATTATAAAAGTACAAGTTCCAAAGAGGAGAAAACTGAAGGAACATCGAGTAAGGAAACTGGAGCTAAAGAAAAATCTCAGACAAAGGAGGCAAAAAGTGCTTGAAAGGACGTTGGCTATAATTAAACCCGATGCTGTTGCATCGAAAAATGCAGGTAAAATAATTGATATGCTTGAGTCAAACGGTTTCTCTATTATAGGAATGAAAAAGGCGCATTTAACAAAGGAGCAGGCAAAGAAGTTTTATATCGTTCATAAAGAAAGGCCGTTTTATGACTCTCTAACAACATTCATGTCTGAAGGGCCAATCATTGTAATGGTTTTGGAAAAGGAGAATGCTATTGAGGATTATAGGAAACTCATGGGTGCAACAAACCCCGAAGAGGCAGAGGAAGGTACGATAAGAAAGATGTTCGGCACGAATATAGAGAGGAATGCAGTACACGGTTCAGATTCGAAAGAATCGGCAAACTTTGAGATACCATTTTTCTTCAATGAATTAGAATTGGTATAGGAAAGGAGAGATAAAATGGCACAGCCAAAAAGGAAGTCTTGTCATTCGAGGGCGGCAAAAAGGGCAACGCATAAGAAATTAAAGCATGTTCCATTAACACGTTGTCCAAATTGCGGTGAATACAAGCTCCCGCACAGGGTTTGTCCATCCTGTGGATACTATGGCGATAGAGAGGTTATAACGCCCGAGGAGTAAATGCAATACGTGGCTGTTGATGGATACGGCGGCGATCATGCCCCTGTTGAGGTTGTCAAAGGGGTAAAACAGGCATTAGAAGGGGTAAGGGATCTTTTTGTTTATTTAACGGGCTATAAAGAAGAGCTTAAAAAACTCGTTGTAGATTTTCCCAAAAATCTCCTTGAAAGGCTTGAGATAGTGAACTCTACAGAAGTTGTGCGTATGTCGGACAAGCCTTCTCAAGCCTTAAGACTTAAAAACTCATCAATGGCTTTGGGCGTTAAACTTGTTAAGGATGGAAATGCTGAGGCCTTTGTTACAGCGGGTAATTCTGGGGCTGCCATGGCTTTGGCTATGTTCACGCTTGGCAGGATCAACGGCGTTTCAAGGCCTGCCATTGCCACGCTTTTGCCTACTTTGGAAGGTCAAATGCTTATGCTCGATGTAGGGGCAAATGTCGATTGCAAGCCCCAACACATACTCGAATTCTCAATTATGGGCGCTGTTTATGTTAAATACGTGGCTGGTGTGCAAAATCCGAGAATTGCCATACTAAGCAATGGTTCTGAGCCAGGCAAAGGCAATCAGTTAACCATTGCAAGCTACGACTTGCTTCACAAGAGCAAACTGAACTTTGTTGGTAACATAGAGGGTGATGAGATTTACAGAGGTAAGGCAGACGTTGTTGTATGTGATGGTTTTGTCGGTAACGTGGTTTTGAAAGTTAGCGAATCCATACCTGATATTATAGCCGAGTTTTTAAGGGAAGAGATAAAGAAAAGCTTCTGGTATAAGATTGGGTTTTTACTGGCGAAGCCTGCTTTTAGGGTTTTAAAGACAAAAACGGATTATTCAGAATTCGGTGGTGCACCATTGCTTGGTGTGAATGGAGCATGTATCATCAGTCACGGTAGGAGCAATGCGAATGCCATAAAGAACGCAATTATTAAGGCGCTGAAGTTTTCTAAAGAAAAGGTAAACGATAAAATTGAAAGGACAATAAGAAATTGTGTAGTGTTAAAACAGCTAAAGGGGGCAGTGAGGCCATGAGGGCAAGGATAACCGCTACGGGGTCATATTTACCAGAGAAAATTTTAACAAACTTTGACCTTGAAAAGATGGTTGATACAAGCGACGAGTGGATAAGGCAGAGAACGGGCATTGAGATAAGGCACATTGCCGAGGATGAGCCTACATCTGAGCTTGCTGCTAAAGCGGCTTTGGATATACTGAAAAACAGCTCTTTGAGTGCTTCTGATGTAGAGTTGATCATTGTTGCAACGGTAACCCCTGATCAGCCTTTGCCTGCAACGGCACTTTTTGTACAAGAAAGGATAGGGGCTTATAATGCCTTTGCCTTTGACATAAACGCGGCTTGCAGCGGTTTTATATATGCTCTTTCCATTGCCAATGCTTATATTTTGTCTGGCTTTGTGAAAAACGCTATTGTCATTGGAGCCGAGACGTTGAGCAAGATTACGGATTGGACGGATAGGTCAACATGTGTTATCTTTGGAGACGGTGCTGCTGGTGTTTTGCTTGAGGCTACAGATGGGGATAGGGGTATTTTGAGCATGGTATTGCATTCTGACGGCAGATATACGGATCTGATGAGGGTGCCAGCACCAGGCAGTAGGATACCGTGTTCCAAAGAAGCGATAGAGAATCGCGATATTTACATAAAGATGAAGGGTAATGAAACGTTCAAAATGGCAATTAGGAGTATAGCATCCGTAAGCAAAGAGGCTTTGGATATTGCAGGTATGGATTTTAAAGATGTAGATTGGATGATTTGCCATCAGGCTAACAAGAGGATAATAGATGGAGTGGCACGCAGGGTTGGATTGGATGAGGATAAAGCCATTATTACCATAGACAGGCATGCAAATACAGCCGCTGCCTCTATTCCGCTTGCCATGGATTGGGCCTTAAAAACGGGGAAGATAAAGGAAGGTGATATTGTGTTGTTAAATAGTTTCGGTGCAAGTCTGACATGGTCAGCTTCTGTTGTGAGGTGGTAGGTAATGATTAAAACAGAAATTTGCGATATTTTGGGTATAAAGTACCCGATAATTCAAGGTGGTATGGCATGGGTTTCTGATGCAGAGCTTGCTGCTGCTGTGTCTGAAGCTGGTGGATTAGGTATAATTGCTGCGGGGAATGCGCCTGCCGATTGGGTGGAGCAAGAAATAATAAAGGCCAAGAAGCTAACCAACAAGCCGTTCGGTGTTAATATAATGCTCCTTTCACCATACGTTGATGATGTTGTTGACGTGGTTGTTAAGCACAATGTTAGAGTGATAACGACGGGTGCTGGAAGTCCCGGAAAGTACATGGATAAATTTAAAAGTATTGATGCCAAAGTGATACCCGTTGTTGCATCTGTTGCTTTGGCAAAGAGGATGGAAAGTGCAGGCGTTGACGCTGTTATAGCTGAGGGTATGGAATCCGGTGGTCATATTGGTGAGTTGACTACGATGGCCCTTGTGCCCCAGGTTGTTGATGCCGTTAAGATACCGGTCATTGCAGCAGGCGGCATTGCTGATGGCAGGGGATTGGTTGCAGCCTTTGCTTTGGGGGCAAAGGGTGTGCAGATGGGCACAAGGTTTGTGGCGTCCGAAGAGTGTACAATTGCTCAAGCTTACAAAGAGGCTATAGTGAAGGCAAAGGACAGAGACACAGTTGTTACGGGAAGGCCTACAGGACATCCTGTCAGGATATTGAAGAATAAGCTGGCACGGGAGTTTTTGAAGCTTGAAAACAGCGGCGCTACGGTTGAAGAACTTGAGAAATTTGGCGAGGGTAGGCTTAGGCTTGCAGCACGTGAGGGTGATGTTGTCAATGGTAGCGTAATGGCTGGGCAAATCTCTGGCTTGATTAAGGATATAAAGCCCGTTAAGGATATAATCGAGGGCATTGTTAAAGAGGCTAATGAGGTTTTGAAAAATATCAGTGGTTTTTTTGAGGGTTAAAAATGAGATTTTTGATGTTTACGGGACAGGGATCGCAGTTTGTTGGAATGGGCAAGGATCTTTACGATACATTCGATATTGTTAAGGAGACATTCAAAAGGGCAAACGATGCTTTGGGCTATGATTTAATACAATTGATGTTTGAAGGACCTTTAGAAAAGCTCACTTTAACGGAGAATGCCCAACCGGCAATATTGACCGTCTCTGTTGCTATTTACAACCTGATTAAGTCTGAAACGGATTTTGATTTTGACATTACAGCTGGTCATTCTTTGGGTGAATATTCATCTTTTGTGGCTGTAGGGTCTTTGGATTTTGAGGATGCTGTGTATGCCGTTCACATGAGGGGAAAATTCATGCAGGAGGCCGTGCCTGAAGGTGTTGGCGCAATGGCCGCCATAATTACGGATAAACACGATAGGGTTGAGGAGTTGTGTAAAAAAGCATCACAGGAGCCCAACGGTTACTGTCAAATTGCCAATTACAACGCTAAGAATCAGGTAATTGTCTCTGGATATAAAGAGGGTGTTGATTTGGTGTCTAAGTGGGCCAAAGAGGAATCGATTGGAAAGGTTATTCCTTTAAACGTTTCTGCTCCCTTCCACTGCGCATTGATGGAGCCTGTGAAGGATCAGATGGAAAAGGTTTTAGACAAAATCGAATTTAGGGATCCAAAGAAGCCGGTAATTGAGAATACAAACTCCGATGTCGTGAACAGTAAGGACAAGATAAAGGGCTATTTGATAGACCAGATAACCGATCCTGTTCGATGGATTGATAATGTGAATAAGGCTATGGAACTTGGTTGCGATAGTTTTGTTGAGTTTGGGCCGAAGAACGTGCTTGCCTCTATGTTAAAAAGGGACTTTAGGAAGGCTGATATCAATTATGTAGTTGACTTAAAAACGTACAATAGTTATAAGGATAAGGTATGAAGTTTAAGGGTAACGTTGCTTTGATCACCGGCGCAAGTCGTGGCATAGGTGCTGCAATCGCTTATCAGTTGTCGCTAAAAGGTATAACCGTTTTGATCAACTATTCAAAGAGCGAAGAGGCTGCTGTTGAACTTGCGCAAAGGATCAGGCGTGAAGGCGGGAATTGTGATCTTGTTAGGTTTGATGTTTCAAACTTCGATGAAGTTGAAGCAGCTGTAAAGGAGATTGTGGATAAGCACAAGAGAATTGATTACCTCGTCAATAACGCAGGGATAACGAAGGATAACTTGATTTTGAGGATGACAAATGATGAAATTGAGTCTGTTTTGGATGTCAACCTGAAGGGTGCAATCAACTGCTGCAGGCACGTTAGCAAATACATGGTCAAGAATAAGTTTGGCGTTATAGTGAATATTTCGAGTGTTGTTGGTTTAATGGGCAATGCAGGTCAGGCAAATTACGCTTCAAGCAAGGCCGGGTTGGTGGGTTTAACAAAGTCTTTAGCGCGTGAGTTGGGATCGAGGAATATAAGGGTTAATGCCGTAGCGCCTGGCTATATTGAAACGGAGATGACGGAGAAGTTAAATGTCCTACAGAGGAAGGCTTTGATGTCCAATTTGGTTATAAAAAGGCTTGGTAAACCTGAGGATGTGGCAAACGTTGTTGAGTTTTTGTTAAGCGAAGAGGCGTCGTATATCACAGGAGAAGTCATTAATGTCAGTGGTGGTTTATATATTTGAAAAATAAAAGAAGGGGGTTTTGAAAGATGAATGTAGCTGAAGAGGTAAAAAAGATCATTGTTGAGCAGTTGGGTGTTGACGAAGAAGAAGTCAAGCCAGAGGCAAAGTTCATTGAGGATTTGGGTGCCGATTCATTGGATACGGTGGAGCTCGTTATGGCTATGGAAGAGAAGTTCGGAATAGATATACCTGATTCAGATGCACAGAAGATTGTTACGGTTCAGGATGCAATTGATTATGTTGAATCACATTTAAATAAGTAAGAGAGAGCTATGCGCAGGGTCGTAGTTACAGGTGTTGGGGCAGTTACGCCCGTTGGTTTAACAGCCAAAGAGAGCTTTGATAATGCGTGCAAGGGTGTAAGCGGTATCGATAGGATAACGCGATTTGACCCGTCGAACTTTACTGTTCAGATTGCTGGTGAGGTCAAGGGTTTTGATCCTTTGAAGTACGTGGACAAGAAGGATCTTAAAAAGATAGACCTATTCTCTTTGTACGCACTTGCAGCATCAGAAGAGGCCCTTAAGGATTCGGGCCTGGATTTAGAAAAGGAAGATCCATTTAGGGTTGGAGTGAGCATAGGAAGCGGCATAGGTGGCTTGGCAACGATTGAGAAGTACAATGAGGCGTTGTTGAAAAGGGGTCAGAAGGGTGTTTCACCGTTTTTTATACCCGTTGCAGTGATTAACATGGCGGCTGGTAATGTCGCCATGAGGTTCGGTGTTAAAGGACCCAATTTCAGTGATGTTACAGCGTGTGCGACGGGTACCCATTCCATAGGTTTGGCTGCACGCTGTATTGCCTACGGCGATGCCGATGTTATGATCTGTGGCGGCACAGAATCGACTATAACGCCACTCGCTGTGAGCGGTTTTGCCAACATGAAGGCGCTTTCCACACGTAACGATGAACCTCAAAAGGCGTCGAGGCCTTTTGATAAGGATAGGGATGGGTTTATCATCGGTGAAGGTGCCGGTGTTTTGATTTTAGAGGAATACGAGCATGC
>WFQR01000130.1 GCA_015486955.1 Hippea sp.
ACTCTCCTCAACATCAATGAGCTCATTATTCAAAAACGTTAGATTCTTGGCTGCAAGTAGCATGAACGTCAGATGTGTAGCGCAGTTCTGTAAAGCCAGCTTGTAATCGTGGTCGACGTGGATCTTTTTATCATACCCGAATCCCAGTACGACCACCACCTCATTGTTGTACTTAACCGGCACAAACAGGGCAGATTTTATACCCACATCTAACGACATCTTGGATGGCTCTATGCCGTAACGCTCAAGGTTATCAAACGAAACAATATCACCAATGGATCTCTCCCAAATCTTGTAAAGTATCAGATCCTTAACGTCTTCCGTTATTTCCGTTGAAAAGCGCTCCTCCAAGCTATCATTCTTCTTGTTAATGGCAACGAATATCTGCTCCTTTGGGAATCCAAAACCCACAGCCGATGCGTCTGTGATCTCCATTATATTTTTTAGATAATTAACAATCCACCTCTTAAGAGCATCTTTATCAAAGAAATCAGGTAGCCTGCGCGAGTAGAAGTATTCAAACTCTCTAACCATCAAATTCAGTATCTTGTCGGTGGATTCAGTCTTCTTCCTGTAGTAAAGCACAAAGGAAACGGTGTTGGCAAAGGCCTTCAACATCTCAACAACGTCATCATCCACTTGTTTGTCAGAGAAACTCACGATTTGCAATGCACCGAAGACCTCGCCAGAAAACATCACGGGAACACTGATTATTGACTTTACACCCTTTTTAACCCAATAGTCCTTTGCATATTCCGACTGAGGATAATCGTGTATCCTCAATACCCTTTTCTGCCTTATGGTATGGAACGCAATGGAGTTTTTCAGTGCTTCTGGAGGCGGCTTTACGTTTTCTGAGCTAAAGCACTCAAATGTACTTTCATCTACGACTTTGGCGAAGAAAACAGACTCCACCTTCAGTGCTCGCTTTAGTTCCCTTAAAAGCCAACCCCACCCCTTCTCTCTGTCTTTGCCACTGTGCAAATGCTCTATGATCTTTAAAAACTCACTCAGTTCCATTAACTATTAGTCGCTTTCATAAAAAGCCCTGTAGGCCTTGTACGTCTCAAATAGATCGAGTTTGGATGCAATCTCATAGGGCGAGTGCATGGAAATCAACGCCGGACCACAATCCACAACATCCATATTCCAGACGGCTAAATATTTTGCTATTGTTCCTCCTCCTCCTTCATCCACCTTTCCTAACTCGCCAATCTGCCATTTCACGTTGGCATCATTGAAAATCCTTCTGATCTTACCCACAAACTCGGCCGATGCGTCATTTGCCATGTACTTGCCACCGTGACCGGTGAATTTTGTCAATACAACGCCGTGATTAATGTAGCTCGCATTGTCCTTCTCATGGACATCCTTGTACATCGGATTCACAGCACCATTCACATCTGCGCTGAGCACCTCAGAGCTTTTCAAAAACTCACCCACATTTACAAAATCGGGCGAAATGCCCTTTCTTTTTAGTATCTCAACCACAACGTCAAGCAAAAATCTCGATTTTGCGCCCGTATTGCCGTCAGATCCTATCTCCTCCTTATCCACCATCAGTGCAACAATGGTCTTTTTGGAGTCTGCATCAAAAAACGCCTCCTTTGAACAAAAGGCGCAGATTCTATCGTCATGACCGTATGCTGCAATCAAACCCCTATCAAAGCCCAAATCCTTTGGCTTTAAAGCCGGAACAAGTGTAATTTCAGCCGATATAAAGTCCTCTTCAACAATGCCGTATCTTTCATTCAAAATCTTCAAAACATTGAGTTTAACCGCATCCTTCTCCTCATCATCCAATGGAATGCTACCAACGATCAGGTTCATCTTCTCCGCTTCAAAAGCCTCTTTTACCTTCTTGTCATCCTGAACCTTATGGGACAAATGGGGTAGAAGGTCGGGTATTACAAACGTCGGATCGTTATCATCCTCGCCAATGCACACATCAACAACTTCACCGTTTGACTTAACAATAACACCGTGTATGGCAAGCGGTATGTTGAACCACTGATACTTCTTTATGCCGCCGTAGTAATGCGTATGGAACAGAGCCAATTCTGTATCCTCAAACAATGGGTTTTGTTTTAAATCAATTCTCGGTGCGTCTATGTGGCTTGCAATGAGCTTCATGCCAAATCCATCACCCAACCTAACAAGGGCTATGCACTTGCCCCTATTAACAACAAAGAAATCGTCCTTTTTAGATCTCTTTTCAAATTCCTCTTTGACAAATTTAACCGTTTCCCTCTCAGTTTTACACTGTCCAATGAAAGATTTGTAGCTTTCTGCAAATTCAAAAACCCTATCCCTATCGGCCTTTAGCCAACCATTGTCATTCTTGTAACCCAATTTATCCTTCAATTCCTTAACTTCTTCCTTTGTCATCTTCTCACCTCCTCAAGTTCCTTATATAGTCTATCTCTAAGTTCTTTTACCTTATCAATAACATTCTCTAACCTAACCTGCTCTTTTTTCCTGTCCCTTCTTAAAGAAACCTCTGCCATACCGTTCTCAAACGACTTCTTGCCAACAATGACCCTAATGGGTATACCTATCAAATCCATGTCGTTTAATTTCACACCTGCCCTTTCGTCCCTATCGTCGTAGAGTACATCCAAGCCCTCATTCAACATCTTGTTGTACAAACCATCGCAATAGTCCCTCAGCTGTTCGTTTCTTGTGTCCAAGCTGACGATCTCTATTTCAAATGGCGCAATGGATATGGGCCAAATGATGCCGTACTCATCGTGATTCTGTTCAACGGCTGCCTGCGCCGTTCTACCTATTCCTATACCATAGCAACCCATGTAAAACGGTATAGCCTTTCCATTTTCATCCAAAAACACAGCATTCATGGCCTTTGAGTATTTCTGACCCAGCTTGAATATGTGTCCGACCTCTATGCCCCTCATCTTCTTCAGCCTTCCCTTACCACACTTGGGGCAAATCTCACCCTCTTTGACCACTCTTAAATCTGCAATCTCGCAACTAAAATCTCTACCAAACTTGGCACCCGTTAAATGGAAACCGTGCTCATTTGCACCAACAACCAAGTTGTTCCTCTTTGTTATCCTCTCATCACAGATCACTCTAACGTCTTTATTGGGAAAATTCACAGGTCCTATGTATCCCTTTTCTAAACCCAAATTCTTTAGTTCCTCATCACTGATCATCTCAAGTTCAACAGAACCCGTAACCCTTTTTGCCTTGATTAAATTCAATTCGTCGTCACCCTCAACAAAGAAACAGAAATAATCGCCTTCGTCGTTTTTATAAACCAAAGCTTTGGCCGAATACCTTGGATCTGCATTCAAGAATTCGCAAACATCCTTTATTGTTTCCTTATCCGGCGTTGCAACCTTCTTAAGCTCAAATTCCTCACCCGGTTCATCCTCAACTACACTCGTTGCCCTCTCAACATTTGATGCAAAATCGCAATTATCACACACAACGATTTCATCCTCACCCGTTTGGCTCAAAACCATAAACTCCTCAGAATCCTTGCCTCCAATAGAACCCGTATCCGCCTCAACGCTCCTAAACTTCAATCCACACCTTCTAAATATGTTGTAGTAAGCCTCTCTCATCTTATCGTAGCTAACGTCCATACCCTCTTCGTCTTTATCGAAACTGTACGCATCCTTCATGATAAACTCTCTGCCCCTCATCAAACCAAAGCGCGGCCTCAACTCGTCCCTGAATTTTGTCTGTATTTGGTACAAATTTATTGGTAACTGCTTATAACCCTTTATGTATCGCCTGACGATGTCCGTAACTACCTCTTCATGTGTTGGACCAAACACAAAATCCCTATCACCCCTATCCTTGATCCTCAATAGCTCTTTTCCATACTCATGCCACCTTCCAGATTCCTTCCACAACTCGGCAGGCTGGATGGCAGCCATTAAGATCTCTATAGCCCCAGCCCTGTCCATCTCTTCTCTGACGATTTGAGAGACCTTCCTAATAACTCTCAAACCCAAAGGCAGATAGTTGTAAATACCACTTGCAAGCTTGACGATAAAACCGCCCCTCAAAAGCAAGTTGTGGCTGACAATCGTTGCTTCCTTTTGCTCTTCCTTTAACGTATAGATAAAGCTCTTTGAGTAACGCATAACCTACTCCTTCCTAACCCTTTTCTCTCTATCAGGCGTATATAAAATTGTTAGCGTTCTAATTGCTATAATGACTATCATGACAACAGAATAGGCAATTGCCATTTTGTATTCCAATCTATGATAAAAGGTTGATATCATTACCTCGCGGAGAACAAAAACCAAAGCAGCGTCTGTAATATAAGACAACTTTATCCTCTCAAAGTCAAAGTAAGACATCGCGCCCCTGAAAAATTCAATCAAAACAAAAAGATTCAGAACCTCTTCCACCGATTTTGACATCGTTTCATTGGACGGCGGAAAGTGCACTATAACGTCTTTTAGCTCCCAAACAAGCTTAACAAGATAAAAGATTATAATAACAAGTATCAAAATCGACAGTATGTAAAGTATAAAATCCATAGCCTTCTTAATCAAATCAACCTTCAACATCGCATTCAGAATATATAAAAAAGTAACTTTGGTCAAGGAATACGCTTTTAACAAAAACATGGACAGCAAAGTAAAGTTTCGTATAATGGAGACGAGTTTCTTTGGGAGGTTTAAGATGGAAAAGAGGGTTCTTACGCTCGGTCATAGCCCAGATCCGGACGATGCGTTCATGTTTTATGGATTAAACATAGAAAACGGTGTAGATACAAATGGTTATCAGTTCGAGCAGATCTTAAAAGACATTCAGACTTTAAACGAGATGGCCATCGAAGAAAAATTGGACATAACAGCAATATCTTTAGCCGCATATCCGACGATCTCCGACAAGTACGCCATTCTTTCAAGTGGAGCAAGTATGGGCTACAAATACGGCCCATTGGTGGTGGCAAAGAAAAGATTCACTTTAGAAGAACTCAAGAAAAAGCTCATTGCCATACCGGGAAAACTCACAAGCGCATACCTTGAATTGAGAT
>WFQR01000131.1 GCA_015486955.1 Hippea sp.
GGTAGGATTTTGTATCACTATCACACGGGAACGATAAGCAGAAGGTCTGATTATCTCACAGAATACATCAACGAGCCGTTTGTTGAAATACATCCTGATGATGCGAGTGTATGCGGTGTTAAGACGAATGATTTAGTGAGGGTTACAACAAAGAGGGGTTCTATTGTTTTGAAGGCTTTGGTTTGCGATGTTGTATTAAAAGGTACGGTGTTTATACCATTCCACTTTAAAGAAGCTGCTGCTAATCTTTTAACAAATGATGCCTTAGACCCAGTAGCCAAAATCCCTGAGTTTAAGGTTGCAAGTGCTAAATGCAGGGTGGAGAAGGCATAAATGGACGAGATATTGAAGAGATACAATGATAGATCGTATTTGATTGAGGCAATTCACGATATATTGGATAAGAAAGATGAAAAGGGTTTGGGTGACGAAGAGATTAAAAAGATCGCTAAGCACTTCAAGATCAGTGTGGCTGAGGTTTTAGGCGTTTTGACCTTCTATTCTATGCTTCCAGTAAAACTAAAAGTTAAACACACAATTAGGGTATGTGTTTCACCGGCATGTTATATAAAAGGATCAAGAGAGTTAGTGGAGTTTTTAAAAAGCTATTTGGGTTGTGATGAAAACAATGTTAGTAGGGATGGCCGGTTCTTGATAGAAGAGGTTGAATGCTTAGGTTTGTGCGATGTTGCGCCTGCTGTTATGATTGATGATAGGATCGTGGTGAATTTGGACAGAGAAAAGCTAAAGAGGGTGATTGAGGAAGTTAGATGAAGGTAAAGGTTGAGAGATCATTGAGTTCTCCTGTTATACTGACTTTTTCAAAGGAAGATACTCTCTCTGCCTATATTTCCAACGGTGGTTTTGAGACACTTGAAAGGTTCTTAAAGGGTGGTAAGAGAATAGAGATCTTAAGTGAGATTTTGAAGTCTGGTCTGCGAGGGCGTGGTGGGGCTGCTTTTAAAACGGGTATCAAGTGGAATGCAGTGGCTAATGCAAAATCTGATAAAAAGTTTGTTGTATGCAACGCCGATGAAGGTGAGCCGGGCACCTTTAAAGATAGATGGATACTGGAAAATCGGCCGTTTTTGATTATAGAAGCGATGACGCTTTGTGCATACGCAACTGGTGCATCAAAGGGATATATTTACATCAGGGGGGAGTACAAAAACGCTATCGAAGTTATGAAAAATGCTATTAATCAAGCATATAACGAAGGTTTTCTTGGGCAAAAGATAATGGATTCTGATTTTAGTTTTGATTTGGAGATTAGGAGAGGTGCGGGTTCCTATGTTTGCGGAGAGGAGACGGCATTACTTGAATCAATAGAGGGAAAGAGGGCACAACCGAGGTTTAAACCGCCATTTCCTGTAGAGAAAGGTCTGTGGGCTTATCCTACGGTTGTTAACAATGTGGAGACTTTCGCCAATGTGATTTCTATACTGAAAAATGGTGCCGATTGGTTTAGGCAGTTTGGTACACAAGATTCCCCTGGCACCAAACTTTTCCCAGTATCAGGAAGGGTGAAGGAACCGTGTTTGATTGAGGCAAACTTAGGTGTGACACTTGGTAGATTGGTTGAAGAGGCAGGCGGCTTGGACGGTGACTTTCAGTGTGCTTTGGTAGGTGGTGCAGCAGGTAATTTTATCTATAAGGATGAACTTAATTATCCCCTTAGCTATGAAACCTTAAAGGAGAAGGGTAAGGTACTCGGCTCAGGCGCTATACTTGTGCTGAATAAAAATGACAGGCGAGAAGAGGTTGTTAAGAATATACTTGAGTTCTTTATAAACGAGTCTTGTGGTAAGTGTACACCGTGTAGAGAGGGATACCCTGTCTTACTTGAGAAGTTTAAGGGGTATTTAAATGGTTCAATTTCGAAAGACGAGGTTTTGAGATTATCCAACCTAATGTTTAAGACATCCTTGTGTGCATTGGGGCAATCTTCAAAGTTCTTGCTTGAAAGCTATTTTGGAGTTGTTTTGTAAATTAAGCTAATTTATTTAATAACACCTTTGTTCTTTAGAAGTGAAAGTAGCAGTGCTATATTTTCTTCTATCTTTTTAGTGCCATAGATGTGAATGCTCGGTTTTTCTGGGGGTTCGTAAGGCGAATCTATCCCCGTAAAATCCTTTATCTCTCCTCTCAGTGCCTTTTTGTAAAGCCCCTTTGGGTCTCTTTTTATACACTCCTCAAGTGGCGTATCAACAAAAACCTCTATGAAATCATCTTCGCCTATAATCTCTTTGGCCATTTCTCTGTCTTCCCTAAAGGGTGATATGAAGGCTGTTATGGTTATTAGGCCTGCATCTACAAACAGCTTTGCAACTTCTGCTATTCTCCTTATGTTTTCTCTTCTGTCTTCTTTTGTAAAACCTAAATCTTTGTTTAACCCAGCTCTTATGTTGTCCCCATCAAGGAGGTATGTGTGATAACCCATCTCGTTCAGTCTTTTTTCAAGCTCATTTGCAAGTGTGCTCTTACCACTGCCACTTAAACCTGTGAACCATAGAACGCAAGACTTTTGCTTTTTTATTTTTTCTCTATCCGATCGAGATACTTTGTGCTCTATTGGTGAAACATTGTTAGGGAATTTTGAATTTTGAATTTTGAATTTTGAATTAAGCGAATTGTGTTGTTTATCTATCATTTCAACCTTGATTTTGATCATCTTTATCCCATTAATTTTTGCTTTTTATGTTGTCCGCAGCCAAGAATTTAGAATTCAAAATTCAACATCCAACATTCAAAATCACTTAATATATTTGCTCTTTATATATTTTACCACCATATCTACAGCCTCGTCAATTGACGTTTTTTCTGTATCAATAACTATGTCCGGATCTATCGGCTCTTCATATATATCGCTTATGCCTGTAAAATTTTTTATTTCTCCTTTTAAGGCTTTCTCATAAACGCCTTTATAATCCCTTTTCATGCATGTTTCAACGCTCGCCTTAACATACACAATCACAGGGTTCTTGGTCATTTTTCTCACATAGTCTCTTGATTCTACATAGGGTGAGACAAATGAACAGACAGCGGAGACATAATTCTTTTGCAAAGTTCCAACAAGGTGAGCTATTCTTTTTATGTGTCTATTCCTTTCCTCTCTTGTGAAACCAACCTCTGGAAACAGTTTCCTAACATCCCTTGAGTCTATTCTTTCAACTAAAATGCCCATTGACTTTAGCTTTTTATACACTCCATCTGCTATTGTTGTTTTTCCGCTTAAAGGTAGGCCTGTAAACCATATATTGAACGGTTCTATCATTTTCTTGCCCCACCTTAGCCTCTGCCAAACCCTTTCGTGTATCCAGTATAAGATTATCTTTGATAAAGCCTCTGCTATGCCTGCTGCTATTGCAAGGTCAAGCTTCCCAAAGAATATGTAAACTATAATTATAGTGGTTGTTGTAGCAAAAAAGCGCCAGCTTATGCCTTTAGCAATTGAACGGAGATTGGTTTCTTTGAACATGGTTTAGTCGTTAGTCGTTGGTCTTTAGTCATTAGATATTGGTCGTTGGTCATTGGTTTTTTGGTTTTAATTGATTTTATTAAACTTGAGATCATTTTTGCGATTATCTCAGTTTCTTTTATCCATTTTAATCCACTATCCTTCTCAATGTAGCCTATTTCAATTCCTATGTAAATCTGGGTTATTAACTCTGCCGAACTTGCTCTTGCTATATCCAAAAACTTCATTGTATCTTTATCAGAAGTTCTTTCCATTCCTTCTGCAATATTACTCGCAATACTCAAACTGCTCCTTGTAACTTGATCCTTGAATCCATAATCCTTGCAATTAGAAAGGTACTTGTAGATCTCAACGCTAACATTACATGCCCTTTTCCACACTTCCAAATTCTCACATTTCACCACATCACCTCTTTAATTCCAATAACTAACGACTAACGACCATTGTCTAACGACCATCGACCATCGACTATAAACTATCAATATCTTTACATCCCCATTCCGGAAAGTGTTCTCTTATAAATCTATTTAGTGCTATTTCTGCTTGGGTATAAACCCTTTTTCTTTTCTTTTTCGTGGATTCGCCCACTATCATGCCAGCAGCAGAGGTGTTGTTTGTGATTTTATCTATAAGTATGAAAGCCCCCGTGTTTTTGTTTTTCTCATAAAAGTCAAAGGCTATTTTTTCAGTCAAATCTATCTGAACCCTTGCTATATCGTTCAACTCAAGTGTTTTTGTTTCCACTTTCTCGAGTGTATTGACATCCCTTTTAAAGAGTATTCTGCTCACTATGGCATTTGTTTCTTTGGTGTAAATTCTTAAAATATACTCCCTGTTCTGCAGTGGTTCTTCGTCCATCCAAACAATCATGGCCTCAAAGGAGTCAGAGAGCCTGGGAGGCAGTTCATCCTTTTTTACGATCAAATCCCCTCTTGATATGTCAAGCTCATCGGAGACTAAGATTGTAATAGGAGCAGGGGAAGAAGAACTTATAATAGATGATGGATTTTGGATTTTGAATGTTGGATTACCCTCATCAAATTTTGGATTTTGGATTTTGAATTCTTGATGTTGAATTTTGGATTTTGGATTATAAATGTTAGGTTCCTTATAATCCGGTGGGATTATTGCTTTGACAGTTGTTTCTTTCAGAGAAGGATAGATAACGATTCTATCGCCAACAGACAGGGTTCCACTTGCTATTGTTCCTGCATATCCTCTGAAATCCGAGCTCGGACGGTTTATATATTGAACAGGGAAACGGAGAGGCTGGTTTGCGAGGAATGATGAATGATGAATTTTGGATGTTGAATTACTTTCGTTTAATTTTGAATGTTGGATTTTGGATTTTGGATTATTATCGTCTGATTTTGAATTTTGAATTTTGGATGTTGAATTAAAGGAATCGTTTTGAGATTGGATGGGATCAGTGTCTGTAGTTTTTATGTATGTGAATCCAAGAGGTTTTATCTCTACGGTGTCTAAGTACTCAAGCAAGGATTTGCCTTTATACCACGGCATATTGTCGCTTTTCTTTGCCACATTGTCACCCTTTAGGGCGCTTATGGGGATAAAGTAGATGTCAGGATTATAGCTTTTGTAGGGTAAGGCAAGTTTGAGTCGTTCAAACATGTTTGTGTAATCCGAGACTATCTTTTTGAACACATCTTCTGAGTAATCTACCAAATCCATCTTGTTTACTGTGATTACAATGTGGTTTATACCTAAAAGACCAACAATGAATGAGTGTCTTTTTGTTTGGGTTAATACACCTTTCCTTGCGTCAACGAGTATCACGGCCAAATCGGCATTGGATGCACCTGTGACCATGTTCCTTGTGTACTGCTCATGGCCTGGGGTATCGGCTATGATGTATTTCCTCTTCTCTGTTGAGAAATACCTGTATGCCACATCTATTGTTATGCCCTGTTGTCTTTCGCTCTGCAGTCCGTCAACAAGCAGAGCAAAGTCTATCTCTTCATCCTTTACTGTTCCGTATTTTTTGCTTTCACTTTTTAGTTGGCTTAACTGGTCTTCGAATATCATCTTTGTGTCATAGAGTAGTCTACCTATAAGTGTGGATTTGCCGTCGTCAACACTACCGCAGGTCATGAAACGGAGGAGCTCCTTTTTTTCAAGACAACTTAAGTAACCCTCTATTGTTTGAGATTTTGAATTTTGAATTTTGGATTTTGAATTGTTATATGAAGAAGATTTTGGATTTTGGGTTTTGGATTTTGGATTATTGGTATGATTATTCATTCTTCTGCCTTTCTTGCAGGGTTTTTATAATTCTTGTCAAAATGTTTATGATTGAGGTGATTTCATCAAATAATGCATCTTTATTAGAGTAATTCTGAATATGACCAGAATCGTTCAATAATTTCAACCAATACAACGTTTCCCTCGCTTCTTTGCTTGCAATGCTTATTTTTGATAAAAAGTCCTTCTTTGATTGAGCAGCTTGGGCTTCCTCTATATTCGCTCCTATAGAAGTTCCACTTTTTAATATTTGTTTAGATAAAACAAACTCTTTCTTTTCTATTTTTAAGTATTTGTACAGCTCTATAATCTCAAGCGCAAAACCATGCACCTTTTCTTTAATCAGATTATCTTCTTTCATTCTTTTGTCCTATTCAGAATTCAAAATTCGCAATCCAAAATTAGGAGAAAATAATCTACAAATTTGCAATTCATAATTCATAATTCAAAATTCAAAATTTTTTAAAAGTATCCCTCAATCTTCTTCTTCTCCATGCTCCCTTCTTGGTCTTTGTCTATCAATCTTCCCTGTCTTTCGCTCGTTTTGGTTAAAAGCATCTCTTCTATTATCTTTGGTAGTGTGTCAGCTTTTGAGTTGATTGCTCCTGTTAGAGGATAGCATCCTAATGTTCTAAATCTTACCCACTCTTTTTTAGCCTTTTTTCTTAACTCCTCAGGCACTCTATCATCATCTACAAGTATCTTAGTTCCTTCAAATTCAGTAACAAGCCTCTCTTTAGCAAAATACAGGGGAACTATTGGTATGTTCTCAAAATAGATATAAAGCCAGATGTCAAGCTCTGTCCAATTAC
>WFQR01000132.1 GCA_015486955.1 Hippea sp.
GATGCCGTTAAGCTTGAAGGCGGTAGGGAATTTGTACCGACAATCAATAGTATTGTTGCTGCAGGAATTCCTGTGATGGGTCATCTTGGTCTAACACCCCAATCAATCAATATCTTTGGATCGTACAAGGCTCGTGGAAAGGAGGAAAAAGAGGCTCAAAAGATAAAAGAAGACGCCAAATATCTGGAAGAAGCCGGCGTATTCTCAATAGTTCTTGAATCCGTTCCAAAGCAGTTGGCAAAAGAGATAACAGAATCTGTCAATGTTCCAACAATCGGTATCGGTGCGGGTGTTCACACGGATGGCCAGGTCTTGGTTTATCACGATATGCTTGGTCTTTTTGATGACTTTAAGCCAAAGTTTGTTAAGAGGTATGCACATTTGAAGAAAGAGGCTGTTCAAGCTATACAGACGTATATAAAAGAGGTTAAGAACGGGGAATTCCCTACAGATGAGCATTCCTACCTGTGAGGTGTTGTTATGAGAATTATTTATGATGCGAAGGAAATGCAGGGCATTGCCGATAAGTATAGGGAATGGGGGAAAACAATAGGTTTTGTTCCTACGATGGGTTATTTGCATGAGGGGCACCTGTCTTTGGTTAGGCAGGCAAAAAAGGACAACGATGTTGTTTTTGTGAGTATATTCGTAAATCCGCTGCAATTCGCCCCAAATGAGGATTTTGATAGATATCCAAGGGATTTGAAGAGGGATGAGGGACTTTTGGAAAAGGAAGGCGTGGATTTTCTGTTTTATCCCTCTGTTGAGGATATGTATCCTAAAGGTTTTCAGACATACGTTGAGGTTGAAAAACTGACGAAGGTTTTGGAGGGCAAAAGTAGGCCTACACACTTTAGAGGCGTCACAACCGTTGTTGCAAAGTTATTCAATATAACAAAGCCCCACAGGGCCTATTTTGGCAAGAAGGATGCCCAGCAGCTTATAGTCATAAAGCGCATGGTAGAAGATCTCAACATGGATATAGAGATCATTGGTATGCCCATTGTGAGAGAAGAAGATGGCCTCGCAATGAGCTCAAGGAATAAATACTTGAAAGATGAAGAAAGAGCACAGGCTGTTTGCCTGTATAAAGCATTAAAAAGGGCAGAGGAATTGATATCTGGCGGTGAAGAAAGTGCTGATGTTGTCGTCAATGAAATGAGAAAGGTTATAGAGGGTTATCCTTTAGCTGAAATTGACTATATTAGTGTGAACAGGATATCGGATTTAGAGGAATTAAAGAGGATAGAGAAGGGTAACACGCTTGTGAGCTTGGCGGTTAGGATAGGAAACACGAGGCTTATAGACAATATGTGGTTTTGAAAATAATGTTGGGAGGTTTTCAAATATGGTAAGGCAAGTTTTAATTGGCAAGATTCACAGGGCTACGGTTACAGAGGCCGATTTAAATTACGTTGGCAGTATTACCATCGATGAGGAGCTCATGGAAGCTGCCAATATGAAGGAGTACGAGCTTGTTCATGTGTGGAATATCGACAACGGTGAGAGGTTTGAAACCTATACAATAAAAGGCAAAAGAGGCAGTGGCGTTATATGCTTAAACGGTGCTGCTGCTCGCAAGGTTGCAGTGGGCGATAAGGTTATTATTGCGGCCTTTGGCATGATGGATGAAAAAGAACTTGAAAACCATAAGCCAAGTATTGTAATAGTAGATGACAAGAATAGGATTGTTGAACAGCACAAGGGTATGTAGATGGTTAAAGCTCTGTCTTTAATGGGTCAGTTGGGATACGGTTACAATAAAGATTCCTTTATAAAGGCTATAGACGAAGGTGTTGACTATATCGGCGTTGATGCGGGTTCCATTGACTCAGGTCCTTATTTTTTGGGCTCTGGTAATATGAAGGCCAATTACGATGCCACGCGCTCAGATTTGGAATTCCCATTGATTACGGCGTTAAACAAGAAAATTCCATTTATTATTGGCTCTGCTGGTTATGCAGGAAGTGATGAACATCTGTCTAAGTTCATGGAGATCGTGGAAGATATAGCAAAGGACAATAATTTGCATTTCAAGGTTGCTGTAATTCACTCAGAGTTAGACAAAGACGTTGTTCTGGATCTTTTAAAAGAGGGGAAAATTACAAGCTACGAAGGAAATCCGCCGCTAACTGAAGATGATATTAAAGCCTCGACGCACATTGTTGCTCAAATTGGTGTAAAGAGATTTATAGAGTCTTTAGAGAGAGGTTCTGATCTTATTGTTGGTGGGCGGGCAACGGATGCGTCGATCTATGCTGCTTATCCATTGCTTAAGGGCTGTAATCCTGCTTTGGTTTGGCATATGGCCAAGATAATCGAGTGCGGGGCTTTATGTGCCAAACCTGCAAGCCCATCTGACGCACTGCTCGGTTGGATAGATGATGAAGCATTTTACCTAAAGCCTCCAAATGAAATGCGCAGGTGCACGGTGGATTCTGCAATGGCGCATGCCCTTTACGAAAACACAAATCCGTTTGTTATAGAGGAACCTGACGGGACGCTATTTTTGGAAGATGCAAAGTACGAGCAATTCGATGAGAGAACGGTGAAGGTTTACGGGGCAAAATGGAGGGAAAGGGAAAGGCCAACATTTAAGATAGAAGGAGCGAAGCGCTCGGGCTTTAGGACAATAGCCATAATGGGCGTGAGAAACCCGGATATGATAGCCGCTTTGGATGATATCTTGGGTGATGTGAGACAGCAGGCCGAAAATCGGTTTGGAAACAGTTTTACCTTGAATTTCAGACAATACGGTAAAAACGGTGTTTTGGGAAGTATGGAATTTGATGGCAGCTTGCATGAAATTGGTTTAATTGTTGATGTTGTGGCTGATGACCAGTCTTTTGCCCACAAGGTTTGTTCTGTTGTTAAGTCAACTTTGCAGCATTACGACTACAAGGGGCGCATAGCAACAGGCGCCAATGTGGCTTTTCCGTATTCACCCGCAGAGATTGATGTAGGCGAGGTTTATGAGTTCAGTGTTTATCACATTGTTGAAGAGGATTTAAACGATTACTTTAGGTTAGAGGAGATCGAATTTTGAAACTAAAGGAAGCCGTTAAGATTTTAAGGAGTAAAAACGCCGGTGTTTGGCATATAACGATAGACATCGTTTTTAAGAATAAAGGGCTATACGAAAGGGCGAAAACCAGGTTGAGTAGGGATTACTTTTGCACGTTGTTCAATAGAAAAAGTGTAGATTACTTTGAGTGTGATGGTATAAACACGCTGAAGGTCTCTTTTTTGAGGGATGCTGCGGCTGGATCCATAAGTGATACAGACTGTCTCGGTGCAAATTTTTATATACCGCTGTTGGATGTTGAGATATGAGGGTTTTGGTTATTGGTGCAGGTGGTGTGGGTTTAGGTCTTGGTGGCTTTTTGATTAATGCTGGTGTAGATGTAAGCTTTCTTGCTACCAGTGAAACGGCAAGGAGCCTCAAGAGTGGCTTTAGGGTTTTCGGTATCTTCGGAGATTATTCCTATGAACCATCCCAGTATGAGGTCTTAGAGGACTTTAAAAGTATCGGTGAGTTTGACTATGTTTTGATTACGACGAAGACAACGGCAAATGATGAGGTAGCAGGTGAGCTATGTGGAGTCAAAGATAATCTGGGCAATGCCAAATTGGTTGTTATACAAAACGGTTGGGGAAACGCTGAAAAGTTTGTAGGTTGTTTTGGTAAAGAGAGGGTATTTGCAGGAAGAATAATAACGGGGTTCTACAGGCACAAGCGAAACGAGGTGGAAATAACTGTTCATGCCGATAGCATGATGTTAGGTAACATCTTTGTGAATGAACTTTCAGATGAGATTGTGGATTTGGTGGATGCATTTATTGCAGGCGGCTTCGATGTGAGGGTTTCTTACGATGTGGATAGACATCTGTGGGCTAAGATGCTTTATAACTGTGCTTTAAATCCACTTGGCGCTATTTTAGATGTAGAGTATGGGAAATTGGCCAAAGTTCCCTATACAAAGGCAATTATGGATAGGATTTTAGAAGAAGTGTTTGATGTCATGGTGGCAAGCGGATATGGAACGTTCTGGAGGAGTGTAGACGATTACAAGGATGTGTTTTACTCCACGCTTGTTCCTACAACTGCCAAGCATAGGTCGTCCATGCTGCAAGATATGAGAATGGGTAAGAAGACAGAGGTAGATTCCCTAAATGGCATTGTTGTCAAGCTGGCAAAGGAACAAGGAATAAGTGCGCCCTTTAACGAGTTTGTTGTTAATTTGATCAAGGCGATAGAGGAAAAGTAAATCCGCACTTGTAATATTTAGATCTTCAAGGTATATTTCTCGATATGAGATTTAAAAGGAAAGACATACTTGTTCTGTCCGTTTTGTTTTCCTTTATTTTACATCTGCTTTTAATAATCTCGCTCTTTTATTTTCTGAAAAGAAAAGAGGAGTTTTTAAAGAAACTACCGCCATTGCCCAAGCAAGAGATTGTTGATATTGTTACACTTCCAAAACCAAAGCACAAAGTTAAAAAGCCTACGAAAGAGAAGCACAAGGTGGCTTCGAATGTTTCAAAAAAGGGCATGGCAAAGGTGTTTTCAAAGGTCGAGAAACTGCCTTTCGGA
>WFQR01000133.1 GCA_015486955.1 Hippea sp.
ATCGCCAAAGGCATCCTTTAACTTTTCTAAAAACTCATTCATCACTTTTACCTTCTTCTCTCATTTTGTAAAAGTCGTCTTTGAAGCTTTTAAACCTACCTTCAAGTATAGCAAGGCGCGCCGATTTTACAAGGTTAATGTAGTAATACAAGTTGTGTATAGTTGCCAGCGTATAAAAGGATAGCTCTTGCGCCTTGTAGAGGTGCCTTAGGTAACCACGCGAGAAGCTCCTACACGTATAACAACGACAACCCTCTTCTATTGGTCTGTCATCATTTGCATACTCTCGCCTTTTAATGTTAACAACGCCAAATTTTGTAAACAACTGCCCGTTCCTGGCATTCCTTGTTGGCATAACGCAGTCAAACATGTCAATTCCACGATCGATAAGCTCAATGATGTTTTCAGGCTTGCCAATGCCCATCGCGTATCTTGGCTTATTCTTGGGCAAGATGTCTGTGACAATGGGCGTTACCCTGTACATATCTTCTATTGGCTCACCAACACTCAAACCACCAACGGCAAAGCCGTCAAACTCCATATCCTTCATTTGCAATGCTGCCTCTTTTCTCAAATCATCGAAAACGCCGCCTTGAACTATACCAAAAAGGGCTTTGATCGGATATTTCTTTCTCGCATTTATTGAACTTTTTGCCCACTTTATTGTAATGTCAAGCATCTTTTTCACATAGGATTTATCCTCAGAATACGGCGGACAAACGTCCAAAACCATACCAATATCACTGCCCCAGCGTGATTGTAACTCCACCACCTTCTTTGGGTCAAAAAAGTGTATAGATCCATCGATGTGAGATTTAAAATACACACCTTCCATGTGTATGTTGCGCAAATCAGCCAAACTGAACACCTGAAATCCACCGCTATCCGTTAAAATCCCCCTCTTCCAGCCCATAAACTTGTGCAAACCACCCAACTTTTCTATTGTTTCAATGCCAGGTCTCAAATACAGATGGTACGTATTCGACAGAACAATCTTAGCTCCAACGGCAACAAGCATACACGGAAGAACAGCTTTTACAGATGCATTCGTTCCAACAGGCATAAACACGGGCGTTTCAACCTTTGTATGACCCAAATCTATAATACCGGCCCTTGCCATGCCGTCTTCTGTTATGAGCTCAAAAGAGAAACTCATTGCGCCTTTCCGACAAACAGTTTGTTGGCTTCAAGTAAAGGAGCATACAGAGCGGATTTGTTTAAGTAAAAATCTGCAACAGGTGTATTGAACTCTTTAATAATTGTGTATTTCTTGAAAGTAAGGTCTGTTTCAATAATTTCGCCTGTTCTGTAGTCCGATATATAGACCTTGTCTTTTCTAACAATTAAACCATCAAATCCCGTCAGACCCTTAAGATAAAAGCTCTTCATCAGATTACCATTTAAGTCTATTTCGTTAACCACAGGTCTATTGAACGAAACAACTATGAACGCATTGAGTTTTTTAGAAAACCATATTCCGTTGGGCGAAAATCCATTGTCATTGCTGCAATAGAACTTATTAACGCCCAAATTTCTGTCTATTTTGTAAATACAGTTCGTAGCCGTGTCTGTGACATAGGCATCCCCGTTTAAGACATAGATATCGTTTAAGAACTCAGAACCCTTAACATTCACGCATTCCTTTTTCCTATTCACCAAATCAACCACGCAAACCCTGTCCAAATCGGCAATATAGAGTTTGTCCTTGTATGGAAATATTCCCTTTGGTGCTTTTAAACCATCAATGAACTTGTACTCCAGTATGTTACCGTATTTATCAAGCTTCGTAATAAAACCGTCCAAATTTTGACTAACGGGTGAGCTACCAATGTTGGAAACATAAAGATAGCCCTTGTACAAAAACGCACTTTCGGGGTGTTTAAGCCCCAAAACCTCGTTCTCTGTTACAAACTTAAATCCACTCAAAACGATTAAAATAAATATGGCAAGGAACGTTAACATGTTCTTGCTTTTTAAAAATGACATCTTATCCATCTATCGCCCCTTCTTTTTAGTTTAGGTTCAACATCCCTACACCTGTCCTGAGCAAATTCGCAGGAATTGTAAAATGGACATGCAAGGGATTTGTCAATGTTGAGTTCTTTGAACCTGTAATTTTTATAGTGTAAATCCAACTTTGGGGAAGAATTTAGGAGGAATTTTGTGTAAGGATGCAAGGGATTGCTTTTTATGTCTTTTACTCTTCCCCTTTCCAGAATCTTACCATCAAAAAGAACGATAACATCGCCGTCAAAGTCCAACAGATCCAAATCGTGTGTAATAAATATCAGAGAAATTCCCCTACTTCTGTTGAGCTCCTTTAACAGCCTTACGACTTTTATCTTTGTAATGACATCCAAAGCGCTTGTAAATTCATCGGCAACGATTAGATTTGCCCTCAAGATGGCCATTGCAATCAAAATCCTCTGTCTCATGCCACCGCTTAAGTTTGATGGATAGGCTCTGAGAACCTCATCCGGTTTTAATCCAACGGTCCTCAAAACATTCTTTATATGATTCAAATCATCAGTTATCTCAAGCAACTGGTCTTTAATCGTGAAAACAGGGTCTAAAGAATCGGTTATGTTTTGCGGAATGACATCTATCGTGGCTCTGCTTTCAATTTTGCCCTCGTACGTCAAAGGGTAAAACCTGTATAATCCACTGATCAACCTTCCAAGTGTAGTCTTTCCTGCCCCAGATTCCCCGACTATGGCCAAGATACCACCTTCTTCAACATCGAAGGAGATATCTTTTAAAACCTGTCTTTCTCCGTAGAAAGCCCTTTTTATGTTAACGCTACATATCATTGAGTTTTCTAAGCTTTTCTTCCTCTTCTTTGGCCTTTAGATCCAGCTTTTCTCTAAGAGAAGTATCGTTCAAAGCAAGTATACGCAGGGAGAACAAAGCGGCGTTTTTAGCGCCCTTTTTACCAATGCCGAATGTAGCAACGGGTATACCCCTTGGCATCTGCGTGATGGAGAACAGGGCATCAAGTCCCATTAAATCGCTTGCCACAGGTACACCAAGTACGGGTTTTTGTGTATATGTGGCAAATATACCAGGCAAAGCGGCAGAAAGCCCTGCTATCACAATGGCCACATCAAATTCCTTATCCACAATTTCCGCAACCTCTTTGGTCAGGTTAGGAGACCTATGGGCAGACGTGATGAATGTTTTGTTTTCAATCCCAAACTCGTCCAAAACCTCTTTAGCTGCATCCATTATCTCTTTATCACTTGTGCTACCTGCAATTATCGCCACCTTCATATCCATCAACCTTTTTTAGAATTTTATTAGTTGTTCAATCTTGATATTTGCATCCTGCAAGGTCTCAACGATTTTTATAATTGTACTCAGCAGTTCATAGATCTTCACGATCCTGTTAGTTAGATCATCTATAACCTCGGCATGCTCATTTATGGCTAAACTGTTTTCATTCAAAACTTGAGCAATATCGTTTGAACTTTGATTAATTTTAACAAAGATCTCTGCAAATTCGTTAAAATCCTTTCTCAACTCATCCAAAAAGCCCTTTACCGATTCAACCTTTTCAACCGTACTGAGCATTTTATTGTTAAAGTCATAAAGTATCTCCTGGATTGTGTCTGTGATACTGTCCGTTTTGTTTGCAAGTTTCTTAATTTCATCTGCAACCACAGCAAAACCCTTGCCTTTTTCACCAACCCTTGCAGCCTCAATAGCTGCATTAAGGGCAAGAAGATTCGTCTGTTTGGCTATATCTGAGATGCTGCTTGCAGCTTTATTTATGTCTTCAGTAACTGTTGTCAGGTTTTTAATCGCATTTACAAACTCTTCAATCTCTGATTTTCTGCTCTCTACTTCTTCGTTTCTTTCAGTGACCCTTTGTGCAACCTCGTTGATGTTCATATTGAACTCTTCGAAGTCTCTATTGATATTTGTAACATTGTTTGCCATTCCCTTGAGGTTGCCCTCCATTTCCTCTAATGAGGCAGAAAACGTTTTCATCTGATCTTCAAGATACGTTATATCATCGTAAATGATCTTAAAACTCTCTATCGTGGCAGTTGAAACAAATGAACTTTTTACAATGCCCTTTGACAGCTTCTTTATCGCATTATGAACCTTCTCGTTCTCTTTTACGCTCATCTCTATCACCTGCTTATTTCGTCTATTAAGTCAGTTCCACATCTTAAGGATGAGAGCCAGTTTAAAAACAAATCAACAGTCTTCTCCCTAAAAACAGCACCGTGCTGAGGCGCAATCATATGGGGATTTAAGGATCTTACCTTGTTTATAAAGTACTTACATGCATTGCTCGATGCAATATACCTTTTATGAAAACCTTCCATTATATTAATATGGCTATTGAAATTGTCATCATCAACAAACAGGTACTTGTTTCCGCCAAACACAGCGGCGCCTATGTCTGCACTAAACAAAATGTTGGCTTTTGGATCATAGGCTATGTGATTACCAGGTGAGTGCATGAAATGTGCTGGTATTATGTCCAAATAATCTATCCTCATGCCGCTATCGGGTATTCCCTTAATTCTTGATAGATCTGTTATTCCAAAATGAGGCAAGAACCTTACCCACAGTTCTGAGATATAGATATTTGCGGGTGTAACGGAAAGCCACATAGGTATACCAGAACTAACGTCTGGGTCTTGGTGGGAAAAGAATATGTATTGTATGTCATCTAAATCGATGTACTTTGTTACATTTGAAACGACCTTTGGGAAGATGTGAATACCACCCGGATCCAAAAGTATTCCTTTTGTTCCTTGAACCACCAAATATTGATTTGTCTGTATTAGACCATCTTCTAATTTTCCCCATCCCAGCCAAATAAATTTGTGTTCTCCGTCGTCGTATAAAACCTCACCATTTTCATAATCAACTTCACTATTAGTTTTAGTGCAGTAAGACATACTTCACCCCCTCAAATTTAGCGCAGCTTTTTCTTAAATAGAAACTAACATAGGGCTATATAAAAGTCAATAACAAAAATTATTGATTTGAAAAGAATAACGGCAAATTGTACAATTTCTTCATGAAAGAAGTGGCTGTCTTTGCAGGTGGTTGTTTTTGGTGTATGCAACACCACTTTGACCAAATCAAAGGGGTTTTAGAAACGACTGTAGGCTATTCAGGCGGAAACCTTAAAAATCCCACTTACGAGAAGGTGTTATCCGGTATAACGGGCCACTCTGAAGCTATTAAAATTACCTTCAATTCAGATATCGTTACTTACAAGGATCTGCTCATCGAATTTCTGTCCATTATAGATCCTACAAATGAAATGGGCCAATTCTGTGATATTGGTTCTCAATACGAACCAAAGATATTTTACCTAAGCGACAAACAAAAGGAACTTGCTGAAAGGGCAATAAAGATATTGGAAGGGTTTTTAAAGAAAAAGGTAGCTGTAAAGATTGTAAAATTCAAAAATTTCTATCCAGCCGAGCCTTACCATCAGAAATATTATGAAAAACAGCCAAAGCTGTACAATTCCTACCTACTAAATTCAGGTAGAGTTTACCATTTTTCGCATATAACACCGAAGGTAAAAGAATTTTTAGAAAACAACCTAAAATAAAAAAGCCGGCACAAGGCCGGCTAATGATCTTTGCTTTTTGATTAGGACAAGAGTTCGTCCACTGTTACAAAATCTCCAACCCTTCCCGTGAGTTCCTCTGCCTTTGTATTTACAGGTAAGGTCTTCTTTCCTGGTCTCCAGTTTGCTGGGCAAGCCTCTCCTGTCTTGTATACATACTGCCATGCCTGGATCTGCCTTATGAACTCATTGACGTTTCTACCCACGCTTGGGCCTTGAACCTCTTCAGCAACAACAACGCCGTCAGGATTGATCAAGAACCTACCCCTCAAGGCTATTCCAGCATCTTCAATTAGCACGCCAAATTTCCTTGAAACTTCGCCGGTTGGATCTGCACCGATAACAATCTTGAGATCCTTCAAAAGCGGCTCGGTTTCGGCAAACCTCTTGTGTGAATAAACGGTGTCTGTAGATACGGCCAATACCTCTACGCCCATCTTTTGAAGCTCGTCGTATTTAGCGTTCATAGCCGCAATCTCTGTTGGACATACGAATGTAAAATCAGCCGGATAGAAGCAAACAACTAACCATTTGCCCTTGTAATCTTCGCTTGAAACCTTAATGTACTTACCCGTCTTTGGATCGTATGCATCCATCTGGAATTCTGGTAATTTCCTCAGTACCAATACTCCTGCCTGTGTCCTTTCCATTTTCTCTACCTCCTCAAATTTTTCTTCTTTTTCTTGCTGCTCATCAATGGCCTTGATCTCGCTCTCGCATGCCATTTGTCCACCTCCTTAAGTTCTGCTTATAATTTATATCAAATGACATCTTTTGTCAAGGAAAAAATTTTTAAATTACAAAAATCCCTTCCATTTTGAAATGTAGGCTATTTATCGCTATTGTCAAGGGATTAAACAAAAAAGAGATGGTGCCGAGGGCGGGATTTGAACCCGCACGGGATTTCTCCCACCACCCCCTCAAGATGGCGTGTCTACCTATTCCACCACCTCGGCGTGCGATTTGTCTTTTATATTATTTTCAACCTGTTGTCAAGTGCCTAAAGGTGTGTTAATATTGTAGCATGTTATTCTTGCAATCGCTCATCTTTGTTGTGTCTTTATTTGTAATTGTAAAATCCGCCGATTACTTTACACAGTCGGCAGAAAGAATTGGTTTATACATCGGACTTTCCCCTTTTATCATTGGGACAATAATACTGTCCATTGGCACAAGCCTGCCAGAGTTAGCAACAAGCATAGCTGCAGTATTCCAACACCACTCAGAAATCGTCGTTGCAGATGTTGTTGGTTCAAACACAACAAACATACTTTTGGTTGTTGGGCTTTCAATAGTTTTTAGCAAAAACACAACGCTCGATCATAACGCCTCGTTGGTTGACCTTCCCATTTTGGTTGCAAGTGCATTCTTTGTTTATCTATCGTTCATTGAGGGAAGCTTTAATATCATACAAGGGGTATTTTTCCTTTTGGCTTTAGCTGTCTACGTTTCCTATGCTGCAAGCACAAAGAAAGTATTCTTAGAAGAAAGTGACAACAAGCTAAGCTTAAAAGATCCGCTGCTACTTATATTGAGTGTAGTATTTCTCAACTTTGGGTCAAAATACACAATAAAAAGCATCGTTCAAATCGCAACAATACTTAACATCTCTCCCGGTGTTATAGCAGCCACGGCAATTGCTTTAGGAACAAGCCTACCCGAACTTCTGGTAAGTGTGACTGCAGCTAAAAAGGGCAAATTGGACATAGCGATTGGTAATGTTATAGGTTCCAACATATTCAACGCTTTTGGTGTCATAGGAATTTCATCGATCTTTGGAGAAATACATATAGGCCAAAGTACGGCAAAAATAGGCATTCCATACATGTTGATCTCAACGCTACTTTTGGTTTTTGTCGTGCAAAACAAAAAACTCTCAAAATGGGTAGGCATAACATTTTTAATACTGTATTTCTATTACATCTACCAGCTGTTTTTCTAAAAAGGTATTGACTTTTCGAAACAAGTTGTATATATACTCTCTCGGGTGCCGAGATAGCTCAGTTGGTAGAGCAAGGGACTGAAAATCCCTGTGTCCGAGGTTCGATTCCTCGTCTCGGCACCATTGAAAGCCTGCAATGAAGCCAATCAGGGCGGTTAGCCCTGGTTGGCTTTTTTAATGTCCTTTTCTTTCGGACATATTTCGGACAAAAATATATAAACCCCACGGATAAATTCTGCATGCTTTCAGGTAGCAGTACGCCTTTATACTGAGGGGAGAAAACCAAGCTCTGGAGGTGGGAATGCGTAAGCTGAATTTTAGCAGAGCTGACTTCATTGCTTTGGCTGTTTTTGTTGGTTTGGGAATTTTGTTTAACACTCCTGCATTCGCCATAACAGCCCCGACAAGCGGCAGCTTTGCTTACGATGTTTACGACATTGCAGTAAATAAAATACTTCAAGGTCCAATCGGCTTTGTGGGCGGTGTCGCAACAATAGTATACGGGGCTATTGTGGCCGCAAGGGGACAGCTTCTCGGTGGAGTTGCTCCCATGCTTGCAGGAGCGGCTTTGCTTAAATCGGCAAGCATAGTTCAATCTCTCGGAGCAGTCATTTAAACCCGCATTCTCCCCTCTGCGGGTTATTGGGAGGAGGAAAATGGAGATACGATGCCCGAGATACTTAAACAAACCCATTCAGGTCTTATGGTGGGAAGCCGACGAGTTCGTTGTATTCATGATTTTCTTCACCCTCGCCCTTGTTTACGGTTATCTCATGTGGATAATGATGTTTGCAGCCCCTGTAGGCTATGCCAAACTAAAATCAAAATTCCCAAGAGGAGTTATAAGCCATTTGGTTTGGACAGTAGGATTTTTGGAAATTAAGGGATACCCTATCTACCACGAAAGGAGATTTTATGAATGAAGCTCGAAAAATTTTTAAGCGAATTCGGTAATGTAAAAGCCGAGAATAAACTGCTGAAGTGGACAATCGTTGTTCTGGCCTGTGCTGTTGTTCTCAGCCTATATTTTACCAATAAAGCGTTTCATCAAGAAAAAATAATACTTGTTCCACCTCAGATACACTCAAGAATAGTGATTTACGGCTCTAAGCCTTCCAAGACTTACCTTGAGGAATTCACAAGGTATGTCTGCGACCTTGCACTGAACTACAGCTCCGCTACAGCCAGAAGTCAATTTGCTGAACTGCTGACACTGTTTACCCCAAACACCTTTAAAATGTATCAAAAGTCTTTCTACAACCTGGCCGACAGGGTCGAAGCCGCCGGAAACATAGCTCACATGTTTTACATTTCAAAAGTTAAAATCAATCTTCAAAAGAAAACCATAACTGTAACAGGAAGAGAGCTTTTATATTCAGGAACTTCAAAATTAAGCGATTCAGCATCAAAATACTTAATCAAATACGAATTCAAAAACGGAAGGTTCTACATAGTCGATTTTAAGAGGATTACAGGGGGAGAAAATGCTTAAAAAAAGTATTCTATCGGTATGCGTTGCTCTTGCGCTCCTAAATCCTGCTTTAGCTTCCGACAACTCCACAGCTTCCCTAAAAGCCTCAGATCACATAGGGGTCAGGTCTCAACATTTGACAATCACTCAACCTTTTGATGTTTTACCCTTGTTATGGCACGACCTTTGGGGTTTTCTTTTGAAAATGCGTTCTACCATATAACAGCAAGAGGCATTGGAAAAGAAAAAATCTTTTATTCTGATAAGGATAAATATGTCTTTATAAGGTAGTGTAAAATTACTTGTGTCACCCTTTGAAGGGAGAGGGGTTATATG
>WFQR01000134.1 GCA_015486955.1 Hippea sp.
CTTAAATCTTTGACTTTAATTATATCCCCAGCCATCTGAACAGAACCGAAAATATTGCATCTGCAATGATAACGGCAAATATACTGTCAACCACACTAATCGTAACACTTTTACCTATACTCTCAACGTTCTTCTCCGTTCTAAAGCCCTTGAAAGATCCAATTGTTGCAATTAAAAAGGCAAAAGCTGGCGCTTTCAACAAACCCGCTAAAAAGGTCTTTAAACTTATTGCATGATGCAACCTTAAAATAAAGTCCTTTGGCGTAACCCCCAAAGACAGCTTTGCAACGACCATTCCACCGATTACACCAGAAATATCAGCCAAAATTATAAGCAAAGGAACGCTAACCAACATGGAAACTATTTTTGGAAAAACCAAAACATCGAACGGCTCAACCCCCATCGTTCTTATCACATCTATCTCTTCTGTTACTTTCATTATTCCGATTTGGGTTGTATATGAACTCGCGCTCCTGCCCGCAAGTAGTATAGCCACGATTAAAGGCCCAAGTTCCCTGAGTATTGATATGCTCACAAGATCGACAACAAATATATTTGCACCGAACTGCTTTAGTCTCACAGATCCATGATAGGCTATAACTGCGCCTATCAAAAAGGAAATGGTTGTAAGAATCGGAATGGCGTTAAAACCCATAAGCTCAATATCCTTGACTATCATCTTAAATCTGAACCGTTTTGGATTTAAAAATAACCCAAGACTCTTCACAAAAATCTCACCTAAAAACACAAGAAAACAGTATAGCTCCTTTAACTTTTCTACCGTTAAGAAGCCAACTTCATAGAAAAACCCCCTTTTCTTTACTTTCAGGGGTCTATCTCTCAAATTACCTCTAACTATATCAATGAGTTCCTTCTGTTTGTCTGAAGCAACTATCTCTTTACCCGTTTTAAGCAAAAAAACAATAAAAGATGTGTCCAAAATTTTGGCATTTCTTACATCTATTTCATCAAAAGTGAGGTTTTTTACTCTTCTTTGGAATTCCTTTATGTTTCTATATGTGAAATCGCCGAAAAGTAGCAGTCTACCTTCTCTTAACTCTAATCGCATTTGGTTTCCTATTTGTCAATATTACACCCAAGGTCACAAAGGCACCGCCAACAATTTCATATAACTTCAAGGTCTCATTCAACAAAACAATAGATGTCAAAACGCCAAAAACAGGCACAAGGTTAACAAATACACTTGAACGGGAAGCTCCTATCTGCTCAATTCCTTTATACCAGGCGCTGAAAGCAAATATTGTTGAAAAAAACACCATATAAAGCACACTCAACCAACCAACAAGAGGATAATTGGTTAAACTCTGTAGGTGACCAAATATCAAAGCCAAAGGTAGAAACATCAACGAACCGATAAACGATGTGAGACAAACCGCCTCAAATATATCAATCCTCAATAGCGCCCTTTTTGTCAAAACCGAATAAATAGCCCACATCGTCGTAGCCGTAAGCATTAGAAGATCGCCTGTGTTGAAGTCCATTTTAACTATCGTATTTAAGCTACCGCCAGAAACAATAAATGCTACACCTACAAAGGATAGCAATATACCCAAAACACCCAGCAAACCCGTCTTCTCCTTTAAAAAGAGATAGGCAATGATGGATGTTATTATGGGATTTGCACCAGAAATTAGCGAGACATCTGAAGCTTTGGTAAATTTCAAAGCAAAGAGGAAGAATATTCCATAAAGCAATATCCCCGTTAAAGCCATGAAGAACAGTATGGTAAAGTTTTCTTTGAGTTTTAAAGCAAGGTTAAAGGGTGAAAGCCTGAAGAATAGAACAAACAAAATGCTAACAAGAAAAAAGCGTATGAAGGCAAAACTAAAGGGGTGGATGTATTCCACCCCAACTTTTGCAATGGGAAAACCAACACCCCAGAAAATGCAAGCCAGGATTAAAAGTATATACGTAGTCGCATTTTTCATTCATTTACAGAGCTTTCTTGATCTTCTCCGCAGCGTTCTTAATCTCCATATATAGCAAACCGAGTTTGACCTTAACATCTGCCATTGCCATCAAAACAGCTTCTTCACCCGCAGATGTTATGACTATGTAACCTTTATCACCTTTAATTGTTACCTGCTGTGGAACACCCTTTTCAAGCTCCTCGACGGCCCTTTCAGATAGAGACAAAAGTGCTGCCGACATAGCAGAAACCCTGTCTTCATCCATATTTGTCGGTAGGTAGCTACTTATCATCAAACCGTCAGATGTAACCAAAGCAGCACCTTCGATATTCTGACTCGAACCAACAAACTCCTGCAAAACTTTGTTTATGACATCCTCTTTCATTCCCAAAACCTCCCTCTACAACATGTAAGTTTAAAAATACACAAAATACCGAAATTATCAAGAAAAATCTAAATTTTAAAACCTATCCTCAAAGCACCCCAGTGCTTACCTCTCAATTTTACTTCGGACGAAATATCAAACATTAAAACGCCTACATCACGTGGATACGATTGAAGAAGGTACTTCCTTGTATTTTTAGCTGCAGAAATACCCGTAAAGTCATTAAATATCCTCATAGACCTATTACCAATCAAATCCTTTTTATAATCCCCCGTTAACGGTTTATCGTAAATCGAATTATGGGATGGTAAATAACCGTTTTCATCAACTAAAACAACAAAGCTAAACTTTTTATGCTTGGATAACAACTCGTCCTCTATTGGCTGAATATACTGTTTAGCAAAATCTGTAAACTTTGTCCTATACTTTTGAGGATTTGTATTCGGAACGGGTATATAGTTTCTATCCCACAAGTCCTCCTCTGATATAACGCCATCATTTATTGCCTTTTCAAATGTTTCCTCTATCCTTTTAACACCTTCAAACAACACATCCACTATGAACTTAAAATTATCATCGTCCTCTATCTTGAACTCGATAATATCATAATCACCCTCTCTCCTCATGTATGAACCATCGGCTTCTTTTATCATCTCAACCTTCTTGTAATAGAAACCGTTCTTTATCACCATGTCGAGATACACACTGAAAAGTTGCGGGTAGGGGCATATTGTTGTTCCAAGTAAAGCTCCACCCACACCTGTAGGACAGTACATACATCTGTCTTTATTTATCCTCATAACCACATGCTTGTCATCCCCTTCAATTTCATAATCTGTAGCAAAGAATATGAAATCATTTAGACTATCAAAGATACTTTTGTAAAGCTCTGTATTGAGGGGTTTTTCATCGATAAAGGGAAACGTTCCCTTTTGCATCTCGTGTCTCGCCAATCTCTGCGCTGCTGTTTTCATTGACGGTATAAGCATGGCTTTAGACATAATACCCAAGTCAAACGTCGCACCCATCGTACTTGCCCAAAGCAAATGAGCACCATCCAACTTATTAAAACGATCCTGTCTCTCCTGCTCACCCATTGTGCACCCCCTCTTTCTAAGGTTTAATCCATTAAATAAACATTTATCGGGGTCTTTTCAAGTATAATTTTAAACTTAAGTACGGGGAAAATCTTTAACATGTATATCCATCTGCGGAAAGGGTATAACGATATCGTTTTCGTAGAGCGTTTTGTATATAAGCTTCAAGAACTTGGATGCAGTTCTACGCGGGTGAATCAAATCTATACCGCTCACCCATACGTCCAGATTAAAATCAACGCTGCTACTGTTCATCGCCACCATAACGACTATTGGTTTTTTTGAGGGGTTATCCCTTACGTAATTCAAATCGCTCTTTTCCAACGCCTCTAACACAACCCTTTCAACCTTATCCAAATCCGTACCATAAGCCACGCTAAAGGGTATTCTAAATCTACGCACCCTTTCTGACAGTGTCCAGTTAACCACATTGCTCTGAAAGAGCGTTTGATTTGGAACAACAACCTCGATATGGTCATTGGTCAATATTGTTGTAGAACGTATCTGTATATCCTCAACCACTCCTTTTATATCATCCGACAGTTCTATATAATCACCGACCCTTATGCTATTTTCAAGCATAAGTATAATACCAGCGATAAAGTTAGACACTATATTCTGGAGTCCAAAGCCCACGCCTACAGAAAGCGCACCCAGTATAACCGTAAATGAGGAAAGGTTTATGCCTATCGTTTTTAGTGCAACAAAAAACGTCAGTAATATGATAACGTAATAACCAACATTGGACAGCACAATCTTGGTTGACTCCGTCATGCTCTTATATACCTGAGCGCTCCTTACCTTTACCCTATAAACCCTACCTATCTTCACACCAATGACAAAAATCACTAACGACAAGAACAGACTAAGTATGCTTATTTTACTCGAACCAATATTCAACAATGGTTTATTGATGAAAGCCCATGCATTAACGATAACTTGAGATCCACCAGATTCTATCTGCTTAATAAACATCCTAAACGTACCGATTTTCCTTTTCTCTATGTACATAGCAAGGTTATTTTCTTCTTCAGCCAAAGCCAAAAATTTATTATCACTGAGCCTTTTCATCCACTCATACAGATCCTTTCCCAGGTTTGTTTCACCTTCTTTAATGCCGGATAGGTAAATCAATAGGTAATCGTCAAATATCTTAAGTGCTATTTTGTTCTCTTTTAGAGTAATATCTTTTGTTTCATCTTGTATCCTTTGAATATCCTCTGTATCGTTTGTAAGGGTAAACCTATCGCTTTCTATGGTTAACTGCTGAAGTCTATTTTCCAATCTATGATAATCAGCTTTTAGCTTCCTTATTTCCTTCTGCAGTCTATTCGTATCAAAGTTAACCTTTAAAAAAGAATTATACAAAAGCTCCTTCCATGCATCAAAATTGTTTGACAGAAACTCTGTTTCCTTCTCAAGCTTCTTCTTCGTCAATTCATACATAGCATACTGCAGTTGGTATACTTTTAACTCTTTGTCAGTGCTTTGGGAACTTTCTATATTCTCCTC
>WFQR01000135.1 GCA_015486955.1 Hippea sp.
ATCTTTGTGGCTGTTCCTGCTGTTATTGGTTATAACATATTGCACACAAAGCTCTCTAATATATCAGAAGAGCTGGAGGGATTTTTAGAGACGCTTAGATGAGAAAAAACAATAACAAGACATTTTCAGACATAAACATAACGCCGTTAGTTGATGTGATGTTGGTGTTGCTTGTCATATTCATGGTAACAACACCAATGCTTGTTAAGGGTATAAAGGTCAATTTGCCAAAGACAAAAAGTGGTGTTACGAAGATAGAAAAGAAGGATATAATCATATCGATAGACAAAAATGGTAGGTACTACTTGGATAAGGTTCCTATAAAATTGGATGCTTTGAAGGATTACCTAAAAGCACACAAAAACAGAACCGTTATCATAAAAGCTGATTCTATGGTGAACTATGGAATAGTGGTGAGCCTGATAGACACAGTGAAATCCGTTGGTATCAACAGGGTAGGTCTTGCCACCCAACCTAAGAGATGAAATTTGTAAGCTTTCTAATATCCCTTCTCATTCATGTTCTATTTGCGTTGGTTTTTCTATTGATAATAAAGACGCCAACAGTTGTGCCCAAAAGGATACCCATATACACCGTTAATCTTTTGCAATTAGAAAGCAAAAAGTCAAAGAGTAAAGTTGAGAAGCATCCGAAGACTTTGGTTAAGAAGGTAGAAAAAAAACATACCACGCCAAAGAAAATTAAATCGAAGATCATTCCTGCTAAGCCCAAGCCTAAACCAAAACCCAAACCCAAGAAAAAAGTTGCAAAGCCAAAGCCAAAACCTAAACCTAAGTCCAAACCTAAAAAGAAAGTTACTAAACCCAAGCCAAAGCCAAAAACCACGTTTAAAAAGGTGAATGTGGAGAAAAGGGTTGAGTTGCTGAGAGAGAAAATAATGTTGGAACAGATAAAGGAAAGGCTGCTGAGGGAAAAAATAAATGAAATAAGACGACACGTATTGTCAGAAGAGGAGGCCCAGAAGAGGTTTTCTCAAAAATTGGCGAGTAGCTATATTGCTTTGATAAAGGGTATAATTTACAAAAATTGGGGTGTAGCAAAGGATATTATCGAAAATAATGTTTTTGTGGCTAAAGTTGAGATAAAACTTGATTATATGGGAAATTTGGTTAAGCTATACATGATTAAAAGCTCGGGTAATGCGTATTTCGATGGAACTGTTATGAGTGCCATTAAGAGTAGCGAGCCGTTTCCAAGGCCACCAAAGGAGATATTAAGTGGCGGGGTCGTGGATTTCATAATAACGTTTGATAGTAGGGAAAAACAATGAAGAAGGTATGCTTTTTTATCTTGTTTTTTGTCTTTTTGTCGCAAATATCATTTAGCGATACGTATGAGATAACCATATCGAACCCTCAGTATAAGCCCATAAAGGTTGGTCTCTGGGGCTTTGTGAAGAACACACCCGAATTTGTTTCTAAAGCAATAATAAAAACCATCAAAAGGGATTTCGAGATATCGGGCATGTTTGAGGCCGATGAAACCCAGCATTTTTCTTATGATGCTCCATCAAATGTTGTCAATGGTATAGCCCGTTTGGATAAGATTGATTACGTAGTTTATGGCAATGCCGTTATAGAGGGTAAAAATATCTATGTGAATTTGAAAATAACGGATGCTTTAAAGGACCTTGTGGTTGTAGATAAAACATTTGCAACAAATAAGTACTCGCTGGATTGGGTTGCAGACAAGATTGTGGACATGTTGATGGGCTATGTAACGGGAATATATGGACCGTTTGAAAGCAAGATCGTATTTGCTATGGGCAATGGTAAGATCAGCGATATTTACATCTGTGACTTTAACGGCCAAAATGTTGTTAAAATTACAAATTGGCATACGTTCAATATACTTCCCAAATGGGTGAGTTCGGATACGATTACGTTCCTTTCTTATAGGTACGGTAAACCTGTGGTGTTTTTGTTTAATGTGTTTAGTGGAAGGCTCGTTAAGCTGTTTAGTGCATCTAATTTGAGTATAGCGGCTGTTCGATACATGAA
>WFQR01000136.1 GCA_015486955.1 Hippea sp.
GGCAATATACCTCTTTGCCTCTTCAAACAGCTGCTTGCTCCTCTCAAACATAATTATCCCCCAATTAGGTTAGAAAAGATCAGTTCTCCATCCTTACCCAAATCCCCAACGGATCTTTCCGGATGCGGCATAAGTCCAAAAACATTACCACTCTCGTTACAGATGCCTGCAATGTTGTAAACGGAGCCATTTGGATTGCATTTATCGTCAACATTCCCATTGCTATCTGAATATCTCAACACAACCATCTCATTGTCCAACAGATACTTCAAATGGTCATCGTCGCAGAAGTAATTGCCGTCCGCATGGGCTATTGGAAGCTTCAAAACCCTGTTATCCAATCCCTTCGTAAACAAACACCTACTCTTTTCAACCCTCAAGTAAACTTCCTTATGAACAAACCTTAAGTTCTTATTCTTAAGCAAAGCACCCTTCAAAAGCCCGCTTTCAATCAATATCTGAAAGCCGTTGCAAATGCCTATGACCCTTCCACCCTTTTTGGCAAAATCCCTAACGGCTTCCATAATCGGCGAAAACTTTGCCAAAGCACCTGCCCTCAAATAATCGCCGTATGAAAAGCCACCGGGCAAGATTATAGCATCAAAGCCATTGACATCCGTCCTTTCATACCACAAAAACTCACTTTTTATACCCAAAACATCACACGCGTACTTACAATCGTAATCACAATTCGTACCCAAAAACTGGACTATACCCACCTTCACCGCTTCAAAACCTCGAAATCCTCAACGACTTCGTTGGAAAGTACGTTCTTTGCAAGCCTGTTGATCAGTTCATCATCCTCATGTTCTAATTCCACCTCAAAGTACTTGCCAACCCTGATGTCCTTTATGCTTTTTTGCAAATACCTCTCCGCCACCCTCTTTATTGCCTTACCCTGAGGGTCCAGGATGGTCTTCTTTGGCTTGACAACAATTACGTACTTCACCTTTAAACCCTCGATATCTTCATCAAGATCTTCTCATACCCTTCAATTAGATCACCAAGATCGTGTCTAAACCTATCCTTATCCAAAACCTCGCCCGTCTCCTTATCCCACAGCCTCGAACCGTCAGGTGTAAATTCATCACCCAAAACAAGATTGCCATCTTTATCAAAGCCAAACTCAAGTTTAAAATCCACAAGCAATATGCCAGCCTTATCAAACTTCTCTTTCAGACACTCGTTAACCTTTAAAGCCATCTCTTTGATTTTATTGATTGTTTCCCTGTCAGCCCATCCAAAGACCTCGATATGATCCTCGTTAATCATAGGATCATCCAATTCATCGCTTTTATAGTAAAACTCAATAATCGGTCTTGGTAATTTTTCTCCCTTCTTAAGACCAAGTCTTTTAGCCAAAGAACCAGCAACAACGTTTCTAACCACAACCTCAACAGGTATCATCTTAAGCCTTTTAACAACGATTTCTCTGCCCGAATGTTCCTCAACAAAGTGTGTTGGAACGCCACACTCCTCAAGCCACTGAAACACCTTAACCGTTATAGCCTTATTCAATGCCCCTTTTTCATCAATAACAGCATGCTTTTTACCATTAAAGGCCGTTGCATCGTCTTTGAAGTACTCTATCAACAAATCTGGATCATCCGTATTGTACATCTTCTTTGCCTTACCCTCATACAAGAGACTTGTCTCTTCAACCATCTCTAACCCCCCAAAGAAAATTAAAAAAAGGGCCCGAAGGCCCTATCACATTATAGATTTGTCAAAACGATCAATATCGCAATGATGTTTATAATCTTGATCATCGGGTTAATGGCTGGACCAGCCGTATCTTTCAATGGATCTCCAACGGTATCACCCGTAACTGCAGCCTTGTGTGCCTCCGAACCCTTGCCACCAAAATTTCCGTCCTCGATGTACTTCTTGGCGTTATCCCAAGCACCGCCACCGCTTGTCATTGCCACAGCCAGGAAAAATCCCGTAATGATCGAACCCATTGAGAGCGCACCCAAGGAGATCTTACCAAACAGTATATAAACAATAATTGGACCTAAAACAGGGATCAATCCAGGTGCAATCATCTTCTTCAGTGCTTCTTTTGTAACAATATCAACGCAGGCTGCATAATCTGGTTTCGCCTTACCCTCCAATATCCCCTTAATCGTCCTAAATTGTCTTCTCACCTCTTCAACCATCTGACCGCCGGCTATACCCACAGCCTCCATACTCATTGCACCGAAGTAGAACGGTAACAGACCACCCAACAGCAATCCAACTAAAACAAGCGGGTTACTCAAATCAAAAGAAGTAATGCCTGCGCCAATGGAGCGTGTGTATTCAGCAAAAAGAACCAATGCTGCAAGCGCTGCAGAACCTATAGCAAATCCTTTTGTAACGGCTTTTGTTGTATTTCCAACAGCATCCAATGGATCAGTAACAGCCCTAACTGTCTCGTCAAGTTCTGCCATTTCAGCAATACCACCGGCGTTATCTGTAATTGGGCCGTAGGAATCAATGGATATGATCATACCCGTCAAGGAAAGCATTGCAGCAGCGGCTATTGCTATACCGTATAATCCTGCAAGCTTGTAAGAGAAGTAAATACCCAAGGCAATGATTATTGCCGGCAATGCCGGTGCTTTGAGCATCACAGCCATACCTTGAATGATGTTTGTTGCATGACCAGTTGTGGAAGCCTTGGAAATGGACTTTACAGGTGAAAACTCATAAGATGTGTAATACTCGGTAACAAACATGAGCAAGCCCGTTATTGCCATACCGATAACAGATGCTAAAAAGACACTCATTGCCGTAACTTTACCCCAAGAGTACGTTAAACCTGCACCGAACATACCCTTGGAAACAAAGTAGATGATAACCAATGCAATTATGGCCGTTGCTATCATGCCTTTATAGAAAGCACCCATTATGTTATTGGATCTACCCAATTTAACAAAAAACGTTCCAATTATAGCAGAAACAGAGGCAATGGCACCTATAAGCAGTGGAAACATGGCAGCAATACCCACCGTACCGGGCTTATCAAAAAGCGTATGGCCCAAAACCATCGCAGCGACGGTTGTAACTGTAAATGTCTCAAATACGTCAGCCGCCATACCAGCGCAGTCGCCTACGTTATCACCAACGTTATCAGCGATAACCGCAGGGTTTCTTGGGTCGTCTTCAGGTATACCAGCCTCAACCTTACCCACAAGGTCAGCGCCAACGTCAGCCGCTTTTGTGTAAATTCCACCGCCAAGACGCGCAAAAACACTGATCAAGCTTGTACCGAAGGCCAAGCCAATTAAAGCCTTAATGGTATGTTCAACGGGCTGCTTGAATACATAAACCGAAAGTGTGTAAAAGCCGGCTATTGCCAAAAGACCAAACCCTGTAACCAAAAAGCCCGTAACAGAACCACCTCTAAAGGCTAAATTCAACGCTTTAGCCAAACCATTCTTTGCCATTTCGGCTGTTTTTACATTGGTTCTAACAGCCACAAACATACCTATGAAACCGGCAAGACCCGATAAAATAGCACCTGTTAGATATCCAATAGCAGTCAGCAATCCAAAATGCTCACTCTTCATTCCCAAAGCCCAAAGGATGGCAAAGATAACAATGGCAACAATGGCAATACTTTTGTACTCCCTTGCTAAAAACGCCCCAGCTCCCTCTTGGATGGCTTTTGCAATCTCTTTCATCCTCTCGTTGCCATCATCCTTTGAAAGGACGTAGTAGGCGGCAAATAAGGCATATCCAATCGAGAGAAAAGAAGCTAAGAACGTGAGATACAGCGCTGCTTTTGCGTCAATCATCTGATAAAACCTCCTCCCATCACAAATTTATTGCGTTCTTCAGATCCTCTAAAATGTTATTAGGGTCAAAATCCCACAGGGAGCAAACCCAGTTGAGCATCTCTTCGTCTTTATTTGTAAAGTTCTCCTTCAAAAACTTTGTATTAACAATAATTCCACTTGCCAAAAGCAAAGCCGATGTCTTTGACGGTCTTATGCTATTTATCCTAAATTCATCGGCCACAATAGACGATGTTGAACCCCACGGTTCTATCCTAAATCTCGTCGGATAGCCCGTTTGTATATCCCCAAGCCTGTGATGATCAACAATTTCCAAAATATTGCACTCATAAATACCTTCGGGTGCATTCATACTAGAAGAATGATCAATGAGTATAACATTTCTCTTGTTGTATTTAATGATGTCTGTCCTTGTTATAATACCAACGACCTTGTTTGATGAATTCACAACAGTTACAGCCCTGTTACTCGATCGGTAAACCTTCTCTTTTATATCGGCAATTAAATCCGAAGGATGAACTACTGTGGAGCTCTTTTCACAGACGCTTTCAACAGGTATGCCCCATTCTATAAGGCCTACCGTAGCAAAGGCATCATATTCAGAGCTTATAACGGTAACATCGTTTTCCTTTGCCATTTTAACCAAATCTTCATCCATCTTATAGCCATGTGATATGACAATACACCTTATGCCCATCTCTATTGCAGCTTTCTGCATTTCCCTTCTATTGCCCACAACCATGATTATACTTTCAGGTTCTATTCTTTCTATAACCTTCATCAAACCCTCTTCGTCCATAACACCCATAACAACCGTCGCCACAAACATCTTATCCTCGTCCTTTGGAGCAACTATCAACTCTCCATCAACGGCGTTTTTAATTATCGAGATACTCGTTTTTATCTTTCTGAATATATCAGGCATTACCGATGATATACTCTTCTTGGCAATGTCTATCATACCGAAGTAACCAATAAACGTCCCGTCCTCATCGACAACTGGCACTACCATCAGATCGTTTTTCAGCATCAGCTTAAATATTTCCGTCACAGATTCATCCTTTCCCACTGTTATGGCATTCTTGGTCATTACATCTTCAACCCTTAAGCCCAGATCATCTATATATTTTGGCAACGGAATGTTGTAGTATCCAAATAGTTTCTGTGTAATTTTGTCCGAATTGCCACACATCGTTGGCACGTAGTTTGAATCCCTATCCAAAGTGTTTTTTAACTCAGCATAGGCAATGGTAGAAGCTATACTATCTAAATCAGGATTTTTTCTTCCTACAACATAAATGTCTTTTATACCTCTCATCTCACCCTCCAAAAGTGTGCAACTTATACAATATTACACATATTTTTTCAACACACTTACTAATTCTAAGCCAAATCCCCATGCGCATGAAAATAATACCATGTCGAGTAATAAAAGCAAGTGTTTAAACGAACAAGTTGATTTTTTAACCAACCATTGCTACAATTTAAACACCATGAAAAAGCTCCCAATAGGCATTCAAACCTTTAGCAAGATCATAGAGGAAAACTGCTATTATGTGGATAAAACCCATTTTGCTCTAAAACTCATACAAGGCGGTGGGTATTACTTCCTCTCCCGCCCAAGACGCTTTGGCAAATCACTCTTCCTTGACACATTGGCAGAGATATTCTTAGGTAACAAGGAGCTATTCAAAGGCCTATACATCTATGACAAGTATGACTTCAAACCCCACCCTGTCATTAGGATATCA
>WFQR01000137.1 GCA_015486955.1 Hippea sp.
GATAAGATCTTAAGGACGGCATTTGAGCATGGCATAAATGGAACGCCAGCCATGATAATCAAAACGGGAAAGAATGAAGGTTACGTAATTTTAGGACTGCAGGATATATCGAAGTACATTAAGAAGAAATGAAAAAAGTTTTCAAGTATTCATCAATAGCCGTTGCTGCCTTAATCCTTCTGGTCGCAGCGGCTATTTTTTTTGTATGGCACTCCATAACACCAAACAGAATAAGGTCTATCTTAAACACACAACTAACTTCTGCTAAAACAAAGGGAATTGCTGTTTCTATTAACAAAATAGGTATAAACAAGCAATTTCCCAACCTTACAATCATTGTCAAAAACCTGTACATAAAATCCAAAGAGCTTGAGCTTTCTGCTTACAAACCCCATGTTGATTTAAACGTTGCAAGACTCTTGGTCGCAAAAATTACGGGAAAGGACTACTTTGGAAAAATTGGTGTAGAAAAGGTCTTTATCAAGATAAAGCAAACACATCCAAAATCAAAAAAAGGGTTAACCTTACCTGAAATCCCATACATACCCGTAGACCTTTACATACCAAAGATAAGCATTGAGATTAACCAAATAAACATAAACGGACAGTTAAATTTGACCGCAAACCTTTTGACAAAAAGCAACTCTTTGGGTTTTAAAGGAACGATAGACAAAATACCCGTTGGATTAAATTTGAAGATCCAAAAGGGCAAATTGGCATTTAGAGCAGAGATACCTAAGATCAAAATATCTGGTGCCTTAGCAAGAAACATTAAAACGAAGGGAAATTTAGATAAAAATCTTGACTTTTCGATCAATTCAAAGGTATCGTCCTTTAGGTTCAAATCCATATTGCTGTCCGATGTGTCAACAGAAATTACAGGCAAAATAGATACTGATCTAATAAAAATCAGAAGTCTGACTTCAAAGAGTAAAAATGGCCTTCTTTTGAAATTGAGTGGCAACTTTAACACAAAAAATCCTGTCAAATCCACACTTTCAGGCTCAATCTCCACACCGTTTATTGATGTATCACAGTTTTTCTACCTATTACCAAAGGATATAAAACCGTATCTTGGATCTGGTGAGATCTCTTTAAGAAACGTTGAATTTTCAGGACAACCATCGTTATCTTTTGTTAAAAGCGGGCTGATTTTAATTAAGGACGTAAAGTTTAGAATAAACCCAAGTAATCCATTTTTTGAGCTAAATGAAGGCAAGGTTAAGATAACAGAAGATAAAATCATTGCCACAGCCTCTGGGGTATTTGATAAAATCAAAGCAAAGAACTCAAGCTTCATACTTTATAGAAAAAGCTTTAAAAGTGATCTACATCTGAACCTTTACGGCACTGCAACAGAACTTGTTAGACTATTCATAGAAGAAAACATACTCTCAGAAAGCGATTTAAAGCTATTGGGAAGATCAAAGAACCTAAAAGGATCAATTAAAGCAAAGATAGACGTATACAGCTATAGGTTTAAACCCAAACCATACTTCGACTTTTCTTTAAAGTTGTATCCAAAAAATGTAGAGTTTGCAAATCCAAACATACCGAACCATTGGATAAAAACATCGGGGTACGTTGAAATAAACAGATTAACAAAAAACGGCAAGATTACTTCTATGTATCTACTTTTCAAAAACTTCACAGCACAAACAAAAGAGTCTCAATTTAGAACAGACAAACTGAAGATAACAATAAAGCCAAAATTGGGTCTCTATGGTCAAATAAACGCAAAGATCTCAAGGAATGAGCTAAACTTTTTAGAGAACGCAATAGCAAACGAAACAGATAAGCTCAAGTTAAATTGGGTAAAGGTGAACGGCAACGTAAATGGAGCTATAGACAACTTTACATTCTCAACAAATCTAACGATACCCATAACATTCAAAGGCATCGCATTGAATACAAACGTAACTGGCGCATTTTCAAATGGCATATTGAAAATCAAAAAACTAACGGCTCAAGGCATCGGTAATCTTTCGCTTTCTGGTGTCATAGATGTAAAACAGAAGAAAATCATAAATCTATCAGCAAGGGCAAACGAGTTAAAGATCTTCGATATACAAAGTCTTTTACCCATTCCCGTATCAGGCATCGTAAGCGGTATGGTCGATTTCTCAATATCACAAAAACCCTACATAAAAAAGATAACCTTAACCATTAAAGATGGCTCACTCTACGGTATCAGAAACCTAAATGCAGATATAAACTCTCACCTAAACAATATTGTGCTAAGCAATGCCTCCTTTGATTTCTTAAAAAACCACCTAATTGCAAATGGTGAGTACGATTTAAAAGACCAATCCATAAAACTAAACCTGTTCTCTCAAAAATTTACGTTAGACACAGATATGCTTAAGAGAAAACCGAAAAAACAAAACAAAAATATAGTCATACACTTGCCCAATCAGGATATACAAGTTGAGCTTAGCGCACTTGATTTGGTTTTAAAACACAATGAAAAGAAAAAGGATCTAAAAGCCACTGTTGTGAAATTTGTAAATAGCATTAAAGAAACCAAAGTAAAGCTCAAGTCACCTTTCACAAACTGGACTTTAAATATAGAAAAACCAAAGAAATCAATAAAAGTTACAATTAACGACAAGGCTGTATGGTCGTTTCTAACAGATTGCCCCAACAAGAAAAATACGATGGATCTTTATGCCAATCTGTATTACAAAAAGAAGGACACAATTTCATTAAAGGACCTTTCTGGATCAATTAGTTTTAAAGCCAAACACGGCTGCATACCCAACGCGCCTGCTTCGATAAAGCTCTTTACACTTTTGAACCCCTTTTCCATGTTCTTAAAAGGCATAGACTTATCAAAGGGCATACAGTACGAAAAAATCCAAGCCCATCTAAAATTAAACAACGGTATATTAAAGACAAAAGAAAACGATGCCGCAATCATCAAAGGTAAAAGCATAGACATATTTGCATACGGCAAATACGACCTATTGAAATCAAAAATTGACACATACGTAACTTTCATTACGTTCTCTACAGTTAACAAAATAGTCTCTCATATACCCATTGTGGGTTGGATAATAGGTGGAAAAAGCAAAAGCTTTACGGGTTTAAGCTTCCATGTTTACGGCAATGCAAACAGTCCAACAATAAAGCCTGTCCCATTTAAAAGTCTTGCAAAGGGCGTTTTGGGTGTAGTAAAAAGGACAATCATGTTGCCATTGAATATTTTTGGAGTGAAGTAGATGAGAAACTTTAGGGAAGAGATAGGTAAAAAGATACTGATCTTAGACGGTGCAATGGGCACCCAATTGCAGGAAAAGGGCATCTTAAAAACAGGCGCATGTCCCGATTATTTAAACGTCACAAACCCCAAAGAGATTGCAGAGATACACAAGTCCTATTTGGATGCAGGGGCAGATATCATTGTTACCAACACATTCGGCGCAAACCCTATTAAGCTCAGTGAGTTTGGTTTGGAAGACAAGGTCTACGAAATAAACTTTGAAGCCGTCAAAATAGCAAAGGGTGTTGTAAAGGATAAGGGTTTCGTTTCTTTATCGGTAGGGCCAACGGGAAAGTTCATTGAGCCCGTAGGTGACGTTAGCTTTGACTACATTAAAGAGGTTTTCAAGAAGCAGGTTAAACCAGCAATCGACGCGGGTGTTGACCTATTCTCGCTTGAGACGTTCATGGA
>WFQR01000138.1 GCA_015486955.1 Hippea sp.
AATGCGGATCTGTTGTTATCAAGCAAAATCACGTAAAATTTGCCGAATGGCTTTTTTATAACATCAACGTAGCTCGTGGTTATCTGTCCTGTTGCCGTTTTTGGTAGAATATCAACGATCTTGAGCGCCTCTTCATCTGTTTCAACGATTTTATCTATACCCAAAACGCAGATTACAACCCTTTTCCTCAAGACATTCTGTATATTGCCCTCGTTGCTCAAAATAAAGAACCTGCCGCTCTCCAAAGATGCAACATTTGCCCCGACTATGCCACAATCGGCCTCTTCAAAGCTTGCCCTTATTTTGGATTTACAGAAATCAACCATAACCTTTGGATCTTGAGGTAAATCAACACCGAAAACCCTCTTCAAAAGCTCGTTTACCCTCTCCTTTGACATGTGGATGGCAGGTGCAGTCATGTGAGTGGGTTTTTCATTGTTTATTTGAACGAGCCACTCGCCAAGATCGGTCTCCACAGCAGAAAAGCCCTCATTCTCAAGAAAATCGTTCAACTCAATCTCTTCAGTTGTCAGAGACTTGGATTTAATGATCTTTTTGATACCGTTTTCATCCAAAATCTTACGTATGGCATCCAAAGCATCATTTTTGCTTTTTGCAAAAACAACTTCTTCTGCGTTCTCCTTGACTTTTTCTATGAACAATTGCAGGTTTTTATCCAAATTCTCTATGTTTTTAGACTTAATCCTATGAACCTCATCGCGCAGAGCATCAATATCAAAGAGCTTTTCGACCTTTCTGCGCTTATTAAAATAGTTCTCCCTTAACCTTAAAAGCGCTGTCCTTAAAAACCTATCTTCTGTGAGATTTTTTTCTTCTTTTAAGATCTCGTTCACTTAACCCCCTCTTCTTCAGTTCTTTTGAAAATCTGTATCTAACAAACAAAACCAAAAAAACAAACAGAAACGTCAAAACACCGGCTATAATTGTGTACCATTCGGACATGTGGGGCTTGTAACCCTTTCTTATGACATTTGTAGCAAACACAAAAAGATCAAGGAAGATCATGGGAATTCAACGTAATTGGGTATCGTCAATGGTTCAACAGAAAAATGAGCCTTGTTATTGTATACGACAAACGCGAACGTCTTATACACCATCCCCTCTTTTAAATCCACAAGCCTCACAAACACATCGTAACAGCCGTTTTCATACCTGTAGCTACCGATAATCGCAAACTCATATTTGTCTTCTGGGTAGTCCTTAAGATTCATATCCTTGTAATCGAACCACTTAGGCAAACCTTCATCATAAGCCATACAACTGCAGTTATTGTTCAGATTTTCAGTTAAAAGAAATGCCAAGTATTTGCCGTTTTCATCAACAAAATTGGAATTTCGATCAACAAAATCCAAAACGGCAACCTTGCTATTTGAAACAATTGGACATAAATTATTGGTTAGTTTTAAAAAGCTCTTGTCAAGGGTATCGGCATACCTTATCTGCCACGATGTATCTACATTCTCACCCACGCTGAACGGCTTCAAATTGACACAAGAGGTTAAAAAAACCAACAGAACAATTACAATAAACTTTTTCATACTTAAAAATTACAAACAATGCCGCAACATAGTCAAGAAAATTCACATACAATTGACAAAAAATCGTTAGTGTTATATAAAAAGTTCCAGCTTGCGAGCGTGGCGGAATTGGTAGACGCGCCAGACTTAGGATCTGGTGCCGCAAGGCGTGGGAGTTCGAGTCTCCCCGCTCGCACCAAAAAAACTAAAATACCCCAACTTCACACCTACGAGGTGAGAAGTTGGGGTTTCTCTTTTAGACTTTGAAGACCTTAACAAGCTCATTGATGTTATCCGACATGTTTTTCACTTCCTCAGAAATCCTTGCAATATCCTCAACAGCTTTGGCGTTATCCCTTGTTGCTTGAACAATCTCTTTTGCCTGCGCATCAATCTCCGCAGCTGTGGATGAAAGCTCCTCTGTTGCAGCAGAAGTGGAGTTTATTTCCTCTATAACGTGATTTGTCTTTTCAACAATCTCTTCAATCATAACCTTATCTTTCTCTGCCTCTTCCTTTTCGGAAAGTATCATATTACCAGCCTGTTGTGTTTTATCAACTGCGGCCCTTGTGTCTTTTTGCATCTTGTTTATCATGTTTCTGATTTCTTCTGTTGCCCGCTGTGTTTTCTCAGCTAACTTTCTCACTTCATCTGCAACAACGGCAAATCCACGACCAGCTTCACCAGCACGTGCAGCCTCAATAGCTGCGTTTAGAGCAAGCAAGTTTGTTTGATCTGCGATCTCACTAATCACACCAACAATTTGCCCGATTTCTTTCGATGCCTGTCCCACCGTGTCTATCTGCTCCATAGCCTCTTTTGCAAGGCTTGCATTTTCCTCCATTCTCTTCAGTCTTTCCTCTATCCTTGAAAGCATATCGTTGTTTACTTCGCCTACCCCTTCAACAAGGTTGTTCACATTTTCAGAGGCCCTTGCTATATCATCTATAGCCTTAACAACATCCTCTATGGCATTGCCCATCTCCTCTATATTCCTTGCCGTTTCCTCAGTGGTTGACGATATCTCTGTAGCAGAGGATGCCAAAGTGGTGGACTGCGAAGCAAGCTCATCGGCGTTTCTGTGGAGTTGGATTGCAATGTTTCTCATTGAATCGATAACCCTGTTTATGCCGCTTTTTAATATTCCAATCTCGTTACCAGTTATTACATTAAATTTCTTCGTCAAATCTCCTTGAGCCAAGTATTCGGTCTTCTCAACTGCATTTAGCAAAGGTGTGATGATGTAGGATTTAACGACCAAATACAAACCAATGATCAAACCGATTATCAACAAAAGGCCCAACGTTACAACCATTGCACTTTCTCTGCTTCTTGAATTAACACGCGTGATCTCTTTAGTTAGATGCTCTTCCGCTTTGCTTACAAAATAAAACAGGGAACTGTTTATTGTATCGAGCCTCTGATAACAAATATTCTGTGTTTCTTTGGAAACAGAACCTGTGGCTTTATACTCATTCAAAGCCTTTCTACCACACTGAACAAAAGACTCAAATTGCCCTTTAATGCTCCTAATTTTGGACTCAAGATCTGGGTTAGATCTGTTCAAAGAAAGTGTTTCATTAAAGAGGTTCTCCGTTTGGGATACCAAGTTTGGAATATTTGTTAGTTTGTCCTCTTTACCTGACAACACTGCACGGGAATAATACCAACCAATCATATTAACATTTAGGGTTATCCTATTGTAATCCTCTAAAGACTTCTTATCTAAAACTACAATTTTGTGCAAATCCTTAGTGTTAGATAGAGAAAGGAAAAAATTAAATCCAACCACCAAAACAGAAACAATCAGAACAATGACAACTGATGCCAAAAATAGCGTTCCTATCTTAACGTCTTTCATGTCCACCCTCCACAACAATTAATTTCTTCGCTTCATCAAAAGGTAACGGTTTAGAAAAGTAATAGCCCTGCAAGTAATCACAACCAAAATCTTTCAACAATTCAACCTGCTCTTTTGTTTCCACCCCCTCAGCTACCGTTTCAATTCCCAAGACCTTGCTCATACGGATTATTTCCTTTACCAACTCTTTGACCTTTACATTCTCCATCATTTCCCTTATGAAGCTAATGTCTATTTTTATGGCGTCTACTGGCAGTTTGTGGATATAGCTTAGGGAAGAATAACCCGTCCCAAAGTCGTCTATCATAATTCTAAAGCCCATATCCTTCAATGAAACCAAAATATCTCTGGCTTTCTCAATGTTTTTTGAGAATATGCGTTCTGTCACCTCAAGCGTCAAATATTCAACAAACTCATTTTTTATGTTCAATAGCAAACCCAGAGTCTTGCCAGTATTTAAATCCTCCATTGAAAGATTCACACCCAAAGGTATAGCTCGTCCAAACTCCTCTCTCATTTTAGCTAAATAATCCATCATATGATTAAGCAAGTACCTCTCAAAATCCACAAGATAGTAGGATCTCTCAAGAAAATCTATGAACTCACCAGGATAGATCATTCCTCTGTGGGGATGATCAATTCTAACCAACGATTCAAACTCGGCTATACTCCCATCCACACTCCTATAAATTGGCTGCAAATGGAATGTGAAATAACCCATCCGCAAAGACTCAGCAATCAACCTTTGTGCTTCAAAGTCCTTTTGTATTAACCGATTCATCGCGTCGTCGAAGAACCTAAACTTCCCTCTGCCCTGTTTTTTAGCCAAATTAACGGCAGTATTGGCGTTAGAAATCAGACCCCTTAGATCATCTTTCTCTTCTGTCTTATGAACGGCAACACCGATATTGACCCCTATGTCGACACTTTGATTATCAGCCTCTATTGGCTCATCAAAGTCATCAATAATATCCAAAACCAGATCTTCAAGTTTCTTAAAGTCATCAAAAACAAAGAAAATAACAAACTCATCATCCCCTAATCTGCCAACAACCCTATTTTTCCTAAGTAGCCTCTGTCCAATCTCCTTAAGAATTCTATCCGCAGTGTAAACACCGTATATCTTGTTTATCCTGTTAAAGTCGTAAATGTCCACAACCAAAACAGCGTAATTTATATTCTCTGCATCTATATTCCTAAGCGTTTCCTCGCACTCTCGTATAAAGCCCTCCGCATTCAAAAGATCCGTCAGTTGATCGTAATACTTAAACTTCCTAACCTGTTCTTCCAAATACACTTCTCTGCTTAGATCCTTCGATATGGCTATGAAGTGAGTTATTTCACCGTTCTTTTTGACGGGAACGATGGTGTGGTATAGCTGATAGTAGTCTCCTTTTTTTGTTTTGTTTATTATCACACCTTTGTAAATCTTGCCAAGCAGTATTGTCTCCCATAGGGATTTATAGAACTCTTCATCGTATTTATCAGATTTAAAAATCGAAGGTTTATTACCCAAGATTTCGTTTATATCATAACCCGAAATCTTAGAAACAGCCTCATTTGCATACAGTATAACACCGTCAATATCTGTTACCAAAACCCAATCCGTAGATGACTTTATACCTTCATAGAAAATGTTTTTAAACGTCAACTCCTTTAAATTTGACAGAAAAAAGTTCATATCAAGCTGCATCTCTTCTAAAACTGGCATAATGTAATCATCGAAAAAATAGGGAATCGAAGAGTAAAGGCATAAGGCGTATTTGTATTCGCCATCCTTTTTAACGGGAATATAGCACACAGATCTAAATCCCTGACTTAAAAGAGCTTTTCTGTAAGGTTCGACGTCTGCATCATTCAAAACATTCTTGACTATCTTTATCTTTCCGTCGCTCAAAGATGAATATACAGGTGCAGGGTTTCCTGTCTCTATGGATCTTTCAACCGCCTTGACTGCATATTCAACGTGTTTACTGATGCCAGAGTAGCCCAAAACCTTGATATCGCTTTCAGAAATCTCCAAAGCCCACACAAGTTCTATGTATTTGATTTTACTCAAAGAACTGCAAACATCGTTGAAAAAATCACTAATATCCGAGTTTCGAATTATGGACCTGTTAATGGCGCTAAGCATCCTATAGAAGCTTTTGAAAATAACTTCCTTTGTTGTATCAACTAAGTTTAGAACACTGATCTCTTCGCCACTGTATAAAAAGTTCTCTAAAAACAATTTAGCAATCTTTACACCACCCTGCTTTGTCAAAACTTCAACATTGTCAAATACGCATCCCTCTCTTTTTCTTATAGAACGAGATATATTTTCCAAAAATGAAGTGGTAAATAGCTTTTCTAAAGGAAGACCAACAAGTTCTTCTTTTTTAAAGCCTAAAAGTGATGCAAAACCACTTGTGGCGTGCAGAATCTTATACTCGTCAACGACGGATAAAGCCACGTGGTCATTACGGTGTAAAAAATTTTTAACCAAACTATTATCGTTGGCATCCATCCTTTAACCGCCCCCCCCCC
>WFQR01000139.1 GCA_015486955.1 Hippea sp.
AGGCCATATCGAGCGAATATGTAAAGGTTTTGGTTAAAGATTTCAGATCAGGGCTTGTTAAGTGTAATTTGAAGGATTTTGACGGAACATACGGATATGGAGAATGGCTAAAGTAAACACAATTGGTGATAACCAGCTTATATTCTTAGGCACGGGCGGTGGCAGGTTCACCGTTTTTAATCAAATCAGAAAATCTGGCGGTATTTGGTTTAAGTTAAACGGAAAGCTCTTTGCAATTGATCCAGGGCCGGGTGCTCTCGTTGAAGCCATAAAGCACAAGCTTTATCCATCCAAACTTGCCGCAATCTTTCTAAGCCACAGGCATCTGGATCATTCAGCGGATATGAACGCCGTAATTGAATCGATGACAGAGGGCGGACATAAAAAGAGGGGCATCGTCTTTGCACCAAGGGAAGCCACAGAGGAAGACCCCGTAATCTTGAGGTACAACCGCAAAAACTTCGAGCTCATCAACCAAGCCGAGTTTCACACCTACGAAGTGAACAAAGTTAGGGTGGAAATAAAGGCAAAGCATATGCATACGACAGAGACCTACGGTGCTATATTTTCCTTTAGGCAACACAATTTCGCATTCATCCCAGATACGCTCTACTTTGACGAACTGCCAGAACTATACAAAGCCGATATTGTTATAATGAACACGGTATTTTGCCATGAGCGCCCGGGGTTTTTGCATCTGTCGTCAGACGACGTTTACAGGTTTTTAGAAAAGCACCGTCCAAAGAAGCTCATACTAACCCACTTTGGGCTCTCGTTTTTAAAAGAAAAGCCGTGGGAGGTTGCAAAGAAAATTTCAGACGATACGGGTTGCGATGTTGTAGCCGCATACGACGGTATGGTGGTTGACCTATGATAGGCATAATTGCAAACCCCAATGCCTTGAGATTTAGCAGTAAAAAGCTAAAAGGCGTAGTAAAAGAAATAGAAAAGCACGGGTTAAAAGTAGATGTCTTTTTCACACAAAAGGCCGGTGATGGCAGAAGGATAGCGGATAAAATCGATGGTCACTATAGGATCATAGCAACATACGGTGGTGATGGGATTATAAATGAGGTAATAAATGGTAACTTGAATAGATCGGTACTGTGCGTTCTGCCAGCAGGCACAACAAACGTCTTGGCTATAGAACTTTACGGTAAACCATCGCTAAATCGGGCATTAAGGGCTTTGATAGGTGGAAAAACAAAGAAAGCCTATACGGCGAGTATAAACGGGCGCAAATTCATTCTCATGGCAGGTGCTGGGTTTGATGCAGAAAGCGTTTTTGCCGTTAACGAAAAGAACAAGAAGCTGTTGGGTAAAATAGAGTATGTCCTTTCGGGCGTTAAGGCCTACATAAAAAAATCCCATTGCTTCACAATAGAAATTGAAGGAAAAACATTGGAAGCTCTCTGGGTAATAGTGTCGAATTCAAGAAAATACGCAGGGAATTTTGACATATCCAAACAAACGGACATATTCACACCGTTTTTGGATGTGTTTTTCTGTCCATGCTCAAACAGAACAGCAATGCTTCCATACTGCAACGGGGTTTTGTTCTCCGGGCTTCACGCATTTGCACCACTTGTTAAGCATTTTTTAACGGACAAGCCCATAAAAATTGAAGGTGAGCCACACATACAGATAGATGGCGATTACTTTTCAAAAACAAATGCAACTATCAAGTTAAGCGATCCAATAGACATTGTTGTACCATGAGAAGGATAAAAGAAAACATCAGGCTATTTGATTACGTAAACTTGGCTTTTTATCTCTTTATGCTCACACTAATTTTAATCAATACGGACAAAATCCCCATGTCAGATGTAATGTTACTCATGTACCTGTCCATCATTGTTGGTACGGTATTCCTAATCGAAAACGAGCATATCAATAGTTTATTCAGGTTTTTGAGATTCTTTTACCCCTATATCTTTATCGGCTTCGTTTTCGAATCCTTAGGCTTTATCGTCCCTTTTGTTAATCCACACAACAAGGATCAAATCTTAATAAGTATCGATCGATTTATTTTAGGAAGAGATGCAGCCTTGATTTTCAACGTTTTCAACGCAAAAGGTATCGTTGACTACTTGCAAATCTCATACCTTGCATACTACGTCTTGCCCATTGTGATAATCCTTTACTTATACAAGAAAAACAAGATCAAGCGTTTAAGCTTTACCCTGTTTGCCCTATCGTTGGGCTATTACATTTCCTACTTAGGCTATATATTCTTGCCTGCCATCGGCCCAAGATACACATTGAGCTATCTAACACACATACCGCTTCAGGGGGGGATTGTTTTTA
>WFQR01000140.1 GCA_015486955.1 Hippea sp.
ATTGAGATGGGTGTTGAAAAGTTTATAAACATATCCACAGACAAAGCCGTCAAACCTAAAAGCGTAATGGGGGCAACAAAGCGTATAGCCGAGATTCTCTGCCGGGCATACAATGAAAAAGGCAAAACAAAATTTATATCTGTCAGATTTGGCAATGTACTTGGAAGCAGGGGTTCAGCAATTCCCATCTTTATCGAACAAATCAAAAAGGGCGGACCGGTAACAGTCACACATCCAGATATGAAAAGATACTTTATGAGCATACCAGAGGCGGTTTCGTTGGTTTTACAGGCCGCGTATATGGGTGATGGTGGCGAGGTTTTTGTCTTGGATATGGGTGAGCCGATAAAGATTGTAGAACTTGCGGAAAGGCTTATAAGGTTAGAGGGATTTGAGCCATACAAGGACATCGATATTGTTTTCACAGGTATCCGCCCTGGTGAAAAATTATTCGAGGAACTTTTGACTGCAGAGGAAGGTACGACAAAAACAAAGCACGAAAAAATCTTCAAAGCAAGATCAAGCAGGAAAGATTACAGGCAAGAGTTAGAAGAGATCATAAAAAGGGTAAACAAATTAAATCCAGATATTATAAAAAAGATTGAACTATAGAAATCTAAAAGTAAAATTAAAGCATGAGAGAAAAGGTCTACCTGATAGACGGAAGCTCATTTTTATACAGGTTCTTTTTTGCAATAAAGGGCTTGTCGTATAAGGGATTTCCCACTGGTGCAATTTACGGCTTTGCCAAGCTTTTGATAGAGATCGAAAATACAAAACCCAAATACGTAGCCATATTCTTCGACACTAAGGCAAAGACGTTTAGGGAAGATATACTCGAAACATACAAAAAGAACAGGCCGAAGATGCCCGATGAACTGTCGGTTCAGATTGAGCCCATAAAAGAACTTATAGATGCCTTTGGCATAACAAGGATAGAGTTAGATGGCTTCGAGGCTGATGATCTGATTGGCACATACGCAGAAAAGCTTAAGAACCAATACGACATAGTCATAGTTGCTTCGGATAAGGACCTGTTCCAACTTGTTGAAGACAATGTCGTAATCTTCGATCCCACAAAGAAGGTTTATTACGACAAAAACAAGGTCTATGAGAAATTGGGTGTTTATCCAGAGCAGGTGCCTGATTACCTTGCGCTTGTGGGTGATAGTATAGACAACATACCCGGCGTTAAATCCATAGGACCAAAAACAGCCGCACAGCTTTTGAATGAGTTTAAATCCATAGATGGAATTTTACAAAATTTAGATAAACTCAAGCCCAAGATCAAAAAGGCATTAGAAGAGGAAAAGAACCTTGAGGACTACATTAAGCTCACAACGGTAGATAGGAACTCACCCGTTGAAATAGACTTCGAAAGCTTGAAAAAGAAAGAGCCAAACCTTGAGAAAATCAGGGAGATATTCCTAAAATTCGGCTTCAAATCCCTGATGGATTTTTTGCCAAAAGAGAAAAGCGAAAACGACACAAACGTAGCCACAAAGACACCGATCATAATAGCGCAAGGTGGCGGTGCAGTTCTTTTTAAAGATGGACAATTGAAACGCATAGAACCGGCATTCTTCTCGTCTGATGAAGATTTCATCGTTTATGACCTTAAAAGCCTTTTGGGTAGTGGTTTTAGGTTTGAGAAACAGCCCTTTGACGTGAAATTGGCTTGCTACTTAATCAATCCAGACAGCAAAGGCAATGTTGATGTATGTTTTGAGAACATAGATGATGCCATTTACATGAACATATCAAAATTGGCAACTACTGAAGAGAAAATAGCTGCATCGGTAGACAAAATTAAAAAAACAATCAGAGAACAGGAGCTTGAATTTTTACTCAAAGAAGTCGAAACACCTCTAAGTCAAGTGCTTGTCTCAATGGAAGAGCGCGGCATAAAAATCGATACAGACAGTTTGATCGGTTTTAGAAGTGAGTTAGAAAACAAATTAAATGCCATTGAAGAGAAAATCTACGCGCTTGCGGGTGAACAGTTCAATATAAACTCAACAAAGGAATTACAAAGGATCTTGTTTGAAAAACTGGGTATAAAGCCCATCAAGAAGACAAAAACTGGGTATTCAACGGATTCTGAAAGCTTGATGCAATTATCTGAAAAACACGAAATAGCGGGTTTAATTATACTCTACAGAACAATAATGAAGGTGATCTCAACATACATAAACCCATTTTTAGAAAAGGTCGACAAAAATAACAGAATCCACACAACGTTTAACCAAACGCTTACGGCTACAGGCAGATTATCATCGTCAAATCCGAACCTTCAGAACCTGCCTGCAGGCGACGATGAGTTCCATTCGGGCATAAGAAAATCCGTTGTGGCCGAACAGGGTTACAAACTGATATGTTCAGACTATTCGCAGATTGAATTGAGGGTGTTGGCTGAACTGTCTAAAGATGAAACGCTGATAAACATATTCAAAAACGACGAAGACATACACACGCAAACGGCTGTTAGGCTATTTGGCGTGCATCCGCAGATGGTAGATCACAACCTGAGGAGAATGGCAAAGACAATAAACTTTGGGATTCTTTACGGCATGGGTTATGTATCGCTTGCAAAAACGCTAAACATAAGCAAAGAGAAGGCAAAGCAAATAATAGATACGTACTTCAAGCGTTTTTCCCGCGTTAAGGAATACATTGAAAAAACGATAGATGAAGCGACTAAAAAGGGCTATGTGAAGACGTACTTCAACAGGCGCAGGTACTTCTTTAACATAAACAGTTCAAACAAACGACTTGCGGAGTTTGAAAAGCGGGCAGCTGTAAACGCTACAATTCAGGGCACGGCGGCGGATATTATAAAGATTGCGATGGTTAGGCTGTATGAGAAACTAAAGGACTTGGATGCCTACATGGTTCTTCAGGTTCACGACGAATTGTTGATTGAAGCAAGGGAGAATATAGCCGAAGAGGTCGCAAAGATTGTCAAAGAGACGATGGAGAGCGTTGTGAACTTCAGCGTTCCCCTAAAGGCTAATACAAAGATAGCGGATAACTGGTATGATGCAAAGTAAAAGAGAGGTGTTTTTAGAAACCCTAAAAGGCAAAAAGGGACAGTTTACGCCTGTTTGGTTCATGAGACAGGCGGGAAGGTTTTTAAAAGAATACAGGGATTTGCGTGAAAAATATGATTTTCTGACGCTGTGCAAAAACAAAGATTTGGCCGCACGTGTAACACTTTTACCAAAAGTTTTAGGCGTAGATGCACTGATTTTATTTAGCGATATACTAATCCCTCTGACGGCTTTTGGCGCAGAATTGAACTATAACGACAACACCCAGCCACATGTAAAATTGGATTTAAAGAACATCTCATACACTGGTGATTTGAATGAGGTTTCGTTTGTCTTTGACGCTATAAAGATTGTCAGGGAAGAGGAAAAGGATTTAGCCTTGCTTGGTTTTGCCGCCTCACCGTTTACACTCTTGTGCTACGTGTTCGGGGGAAGCGAATTCTCAAATTTGAGAACGTTTATGAAAAATAACGAAAAGGAGTACTTTGAGATTGCAAGTAAAATAACAGA
>WFQR01000141.1 GCA_015486955.1 Hippea sp.
CTGTGTAGCTGTAAAAATCCGAATAGTAGCCTGTAGCTATGGCATTACCCAATTTCAGCATCGTCTCTTTAACAATGGCAGAAATATCCTCTTGATTTTGCTTGGGTTTATCAACACTAACTGAAGGGTTTGTTATTATACCCGATCTGGGTAAAGTGATATGGTCTATCTTCCAAGAATCATTTTCCTTTATAAGGGCTATTTCTATAGGAATGGCAGAACCGTCTGTAAAGTTGATCTTGCCCTTCAGTTTTCCCGTGCCGTCAGCATTTGCCTCTCTTGTTGTAAAACTGCAATCCTTGTAATTCTTAAACCTCGACACGGGGAATGCCCTTTTCAATTCATCCATTGTCGTGGTCTGTTTAAAATTAACGGATAGATACTTGGACGCCTCGTTGTAATTGCCGTTTTTAATAGATCTGAAGAAATTGTCAGCTGTGGATGCTAAATCGGACGTAAAATACATAGCAAGACCAAATCCTATTACACCGATCACAACCAGAAATACCAAAATCTTCAATAGTTTCTTCACAATAACCTCCATCTAAAAACTTTTACTTTTGGTTAAACTTCAAAGCCCACTTTAAATTTTATCAAATTTTCTTTTGATTATCAAAGATTTTTTAAAAAGCAGAGCAAAAAATGGTTTCTTGAAAGCTCAAGGGCAGTGTGGTAAAGTATGGTAAACTTTTAAAAGGGGGTTAGGATGTCATTACTTGAAGAAACAATAAAAAGGATCAATCCTGTGGATATATCTTTGGAATACAAAATACAGGATCACTTAGACAGTCTGACAAAACCTCAGGGCAGCTTGGGTGTGCTTGAAGAAATAGCCAAGAAATACTGCCTAATAAAGAACACAACGTCGCCCAAGTTAAACAAGAAAAGGATTTACACATTTGCGGCAGATCACGGTGTTACAGAAGAGGGCGTATCAGCGTATCCGAAAGAGGTTACGCCACAGATGGTTTTAAATATGCTAAACGGCGGTGCAGCAATAAATGTCCTATCAAAACATGTAAATGCAGAGGTAAAGGTAGTGGACATTGGCGTTGATTATGATTTTGAAGACCATGAAAACTTAATCAAGAAAAAGATTTCCTACGGAACAAAGAACATGACAAAGGGCCCTGCCATGAGTAAAGAGGAGGCAATTAAAGCCATCGAAGTGGGTATAGAACTTGCAAATGAAGCAAGCAAAGACGGTATTGACATATTAGGTACGGGTGATATGGGCATAGGCAACACAACACCGTCCTCAGCCCTATTTGCAGCTTTGATGCCAGAAAGCGTTGAAAATGTAACGGGCAGGGGCACAGGTATCAACGAAGACAAGCTAAAGAGCAAGATAAAGGTAATAAAAACCGCGCTTGAAATTAATAAAAAACTACTAACAGATCCCATAAGCACGTTATCTGCCGTTGGCGGTTTGGAGATTGCTGGAATATGTGGTCTGATTTTAGGGGCTTCGGCAAACAAAATCCCCGTTGTAGTCGATGGCTTTATATCTTCCGCTGGGGCTTTGGTTGCATACAAAATAAACCCAAACGTCAAAGATTACATGTTCTTCAGCCACAAGTCGCAGGAGTTGGGCCACTACAGGTTTTTGCAGTGGATTAAAGAGAGACCCATATTGGACTTGGACATGAGACTTGGTGAAGGGACAGGCTCAGCACTGGCCATGACAATTATTGAAGCAGCTATTAAAGTTTACAACGAAATGGCAACGTTTGATTCTGCGGGCGTGTCAAACAGAGCCGACTAAACAAGCGAAAACGTAAATGAAAACATAAACATATCAGAAACGCCAAGCTCAACCCTGTTTGAAAGATCAAATTGCAGTGCTTCCCTTTCTTTTCTAAAAGCCAAATCCATCTCTTCCTTGAAAATAAAACCTATGTACATGTCGCTTTCCTCATTAACAAGCAAAAGATCCTTTGCCTTAATCTCAAGCTTATCCCCTTTATCGAATTTATCCTTGCCCACCATGAAATAATCAAAACCTTCAAAGAAAAGTGAAATCTTATAGTTAACATTACAACTGTTTTTTGAAATTAGTATATCGTCAATCACAATGGCCTTTTCCTTTACGGTAAAAACCCTGTTTATCTCTCCAAAACTTGTATCAAATTCAAAAGAGACCACGTTTGACAGTGGATTGACATAAGGTTCACCTAAACTCTCTCCAATATCCAAAACAAATGACGGTTTAGATAGAATATTCTTAAAATCCCTAACGCTCCACTTCTCTACAAATCCCCTTTGATCCAACACTATCTCAAAATCACTGTTTCTTAAAACAAAATTACCGTTTCTTTCTTCCACACCCACAAAATCCATTAAGCCACCCATTGAACCATTTTTGCCTTAATCAGTGCTTCAACACTATCCAAACCCGCACTTTTTACCATTCTATCCAAATTATACAGATCCTTTAAGATCATTTTAACCCTTTCCTTGCCAAACCTTTCACAGAGCCTATAAAACGAACCGTAATAGCCCTTAAAAAGTGTAGAAAAGCAAGCCTCATCGCAACAACAGGCCATATAGACCTTGATAAAGCTGTCAGACAAAAGGTGTATGAAAAGCGCAGGGTGCATCTGTTTCAAAATTTCGTCAGTCCTATTCAAAATCCCTTTGATGTCGCCCCTGTTTAAGAACTTAAACAGATCTTTCGTATAAAACTTGGAGCTTTCAAAAGCAGATTGTTTTACATCCTCCTCATCTATAACATCTTTGTTCGAACAGTAAAGCAAAATCACGTTAAACGTGTTGTTGATAAAAGTCGTGTTCTTATCCACGAACAACTCTGTTAAAAAATCCAAAGCTTTAGGATCAATTATCTTTTTTTCTGAATGGGCCTTGAAAAGCAAAAACTCTTGAATTTCCTTAACTGTCGGTTTTTCAAAAACCACAGCATTTGGAAGATTTGGATCACACTCTAAAGCATCTACTATGAAAACATTGCCTTTAGGTTCTCTCAAAGCTATGCCCTTTTTTAGCTTAAAATCAACATTACAGTACACAAGTCTTCTTTTAGATCCAAACAGAGCACTGGACAAAGCCCTTATATTTGCCTCTTTTAAAGCTTCTTCATCTTCTGCTATAGTTTTTTCAACCTCTAAACCCAAAGCCTTTGCAATTCTTTCCAAATACAACTGCTTCAAGAAATAATCATCGCCACAAAACACGTATAAATTTAACAGTTTCCCCGATTTAATTTGCTTTTTCAGATCCTTTTGATTCATAGCTTTTTTCCACAAACATCTTAATTACGGGGTGAGGAGAAAGGGGCCGTGATTTGAATTCTGGATGGAATTGAACGGCTATGAAAAATGGATGATCCTTTAGCTCCACAATCTCGACAAACTCTCTATCGGGACTTTCCCCGCTCACAACAAGCCCATGCCTCTCAAGTACATCCCTGTATTCATTGTTAAACTCATACCTATGCCTGTGCCTTTCGCTAATCTTCTTCCTTTTATAGACCTCGTAAGCCAACGTGGACGGCTTTATTACGCAAGGGTAGGCCCCGAGTCTCATCGTGCCGCCTTTATCCGATGTCTCGTCCCTCTCTATAATCTGACCATCCTTCTCCCATTTCTTTGCTAAATGGATTACTTTGTGAGGTGATGATTTATTAAACTCTTCAGAGTGGGCTCCCTCTAACCTTGCCACATTACGGGCAAATTCCACTACGGCGGCCTGCATTCCCAAACAGATACCCAGAAAAGGCACGTTGTTCTCTCGGGCATACTTTATAGCCCTGATTTTACCCTCTATTCCACGAGGCCCAAATCCACCGGGAACCAAGATACCGTGAACATCTTTGAGCAGCTCTTCAAAACCGTCGTTTTCTAAATCTTCAGCTTCAATCCATTTTAAGTCTACCTTCAAATTGAGGCTTGCTCCCGCATGAACAAAGGATTCAACCAAACTCTTGTAGGATTCTTTTAATCCCACATACTTACCAACAAAGGCTATTCTTACAGTATCCTTAGGTTTCTTGATGGCTTCTACCATCCTCTCCCATTCGGTAAAATCTGGCTCTTTCTTTGGTGTTATACCAAGCTTTTTTACAACAAGGTCATCCAGCCTCTCCTTCCTGAACCTAAGCGGAATCTCATACACAGTATCCACATCAACCGCATTTATCACTGCCTCTTTTTCAACATTACAGAACATCGCAATCTTCTCTTTAGCCTCTTTTGTAAGCCTCTTCTCGCTTCTGCATACGATAATATCTGGCGATATACCTATGGATTGCAATTCCTTTACACTGTGCTGTGTGGGCTTTGTTTTAAGCTCACCCGCCACCTTTATGTATGGAACTAAGGTTAAGTGAATGTATAGACAGTTATCTCGCCCAGCATCGTATCTCATCTGCCTTATAGCCTCTAAAAATGGTAAGCCTTCAATATCTCCAATCGTTCCACCTATCTCAACGATTAAAACATCCTTATCTTTGCCCGCCTCTTTTATGCGCCTCTTTATCTCATCCGTTATATGTGGGATAACTTGAACGGTCTTACCCAAATAATCGCCCCTTCTCTCCCTTCTGATTACAGAGTAGTAAACCTGTCCCGTTGTAAAGTTGTTCTTTTTTGAAAGCGTTAAACCAGTAAACCTTTCATAATGCCCAAGATCGAGATCCGTCTCTGCACCATCGTCAAGCACATAAACCTCGCCATGCTGATAGGGGTTCATAGTTCCTGGATCAACGTTTATATAGGGATCTATCTTAACAATGGAGATCTTCAGACCGTAAGACATCAAAAGGAAACCAAGAGAGGCTGAAGTAATGCCCTTGCCCAAAGAAGAAACAACGCCACCCGTTATAAATATGTATTTTTTAGCCATAAAACTCCCCTTTCTTCAAAAACATATCCAAACACGTGCTTAAGTATAGTTTATAGACAAAGATTATTGCAAGAAAAAAGGGGAGAACCCCCTACTTTTTCATCATTATATCGATGTCTTCAAGCAAAGACTGCAGGTCCTCTTCATGCTCCACTTCATCTTCCAAAATCTGCAGGGCCATATTGTACGTTATGGGGTCTTTTCCATGCGTTATCTCAAGGATGCTCTGATAAACCGTGATGGCACACTGTTCGCCCTTTATGTTCTGTTTTAAAATCTCATAAACGACTGGATCGGTTGGTGCATCGTATCCACAGTTTGTAAAATCATACCACTCCTTTGGGTTTAGTATGGGTTCTCCACCCAACTGTATGATCCTGTTTGCGACCATATCGGCGTGCCTTAACTCATCATTGGCATGCTCTGTCAGCTCTGCAATCACAGACTCCTTCATCGGACCCTTAACAACCTTTGCACCAAGCCAGTACTGATAGTACGCAAGCCACTCATCTGCAAAAGCCTTATTCAACAACTTAATTAATTCATTAACATCCATTCCAACAATTTCGATACCTTTCGTACCCATTTTTAACCTCCTCTTAACACATTTTATTTAAAATTTAACTTAAAATACCACAAAAGTCAAATGGATTAATAAAATGCTTTACAACGATAGGCTTTTTGTATAATATAAGCACGGAAAAAATGAAAGGAAGGAGAGTTATGTATGGCACTTGATAAAGAGCAGAAGAAAGAGATAATAAAAAAGTTTGGTAAGAATGAGAATGACACGGGGTCTCCTGCAGTCCAAATTGCCCTCTTAACAGCAAGGATAAAGTACCTAACGGAACATTTCAAAGAACACCCAAAGGATTTTCACTCAAGAAGGGGGCTTCTCAAACTCGTTGGTAGAAGAAGAAAGCTCCTCAAGTACCTGCGCAACTACGACTTTGAACAGTACAAGAAGGTAGTCACAGAACTGGGTCTAAAGGGTTAAACCATGACCTTTGTCGAAAGGACTATAGCGGGTAAGAAGTTAAGAATTGAGACGGGTTGGTATGCTAAGCAGGCTGATGGCGCCTGCGTGGTTAGATTGGGTGATACGGTTGTTTTGGCAACGGCCGTTTCCGATAAAAATCCACCAAAGGAATTTTTGGACTTTGTTCCTTTAACCGTTAACTATCAGGAGAGATTTTACGCCGCAGGAAAAATCCCCGGTGGTTTTGTCAAGCGTGAAGGCAAACCGTCTACACATGAGACACTTGTTTCAAGACTCATCGATAGATCTATAAGACCCTTATTCCCAAAGGATTACAAACAGGAGATACAGGTTATCGTTACAACAATCAGTGCGGATGGCGAAAATGACCCTGCAGTTATAAGTATACTGGCTGCATCGTGTGCTCTGTGTTTGTCCGATATCCCCTTTGACGGCCCTGTAGCGGGTGTTAGGGTAAGCAAGATAAACGGCAGATTGGATGTATTTGCATCAATGAAAGAATTGGAAGAATCCAAGCTCAACCTTGTGCTTGCTGGAACAAAAGATGCGATCAACATGATAGAGGCAGGGGCATTGGAATTGAGCGAAGATGAAATGGTCGAAGCCATAATGTTTGGCAAGGAGCATCTAAAAACCCTAATTGAAGCACAGGAAGAACTCATTAAAAAAGAAGCAAAGCCAAAAAGGGAGTACATACCCATCGATGTATCTGAAGAGTTAGTCAACAAAATCGAGGAGCTTGCTTCAGAAGAACTGACAGAGGCAGTTAACATAAAGGAGAAAAAGAAGAGAAACTCAACAATCGAGGCCATATTCAACAACGTCAAAGATAAAATCATATCCGAATTTGAAGATGAAGAGTATATCGAAGAAAAGACAAAGGCTGCTTTTGAGGATGTTGTAAAAAACATAGTCAGAGCAAAGATTATCAACACAGGCATAAGGATCGATGGCAGGGGTTTGGATGAAATTAGGCCTATTACGTGTGAGGTTGGCGTCCTGCCTCGTGCTCATGGTTCTGCCGTATTTACGCGTGGTGAAACCCAGGCATTAGTTGCAACAACTTTGGGTTCAAGGGAAGATGCCCAAATCGTTGACGATGTGTCTGAAGAGGGATACGAACGCTTTATGCTCCACTACAACTTCCTGCCGTTTTCTACAGGTGAGGTTAGAAGACTCGGGCCACCAGGTAGAAGAGAAATCGGTCATGGAAATCTGGCAAAGAGGGCTGTAGAACCCATGCTACCACCTGAGGAGGAATTCCCCTACGCTATAAGGGTTGTTTCGGATATACTTGAATCAAATGGCTCAAGCTCTATGGCTACGGTTTGCGGCGCAACGTTGTCCTTAATGGATGCTGGTGTACCCATAAAAAAGCCCGTTAGCGGTGTGGCTATGGGCTTAATAAAATACGAAGGCGGCCATGTGATCTTAACAGATATCTTGGGTGATGAAGATCACTATGGAGATATGGACTTTAAGGTTGCAGGAACAAAAGACGGTATAACAGCCCTTCAGATGGACATAAAGATCTCAGGCGTCGACGCAGCCTTACTAAAAGAAGCTTTAGAGAAAGCCAAAAAGGCAAGGTTGTTCATATTGGACAAGATGCTCGCCACCCTTCCTGCACCAAGATCTCAACTGTCAAAGTACGCTCCAAAGATTAGAAGCCTCACTATCGATCCAGACAAGATCAAGGATCTAATCGGCCCAGGTGGTAAAACGATCAAATCCATAATAGACAAGACCAACGTAAAGATCGATATAAATCCCGATGGAAGGATCAATGTTTTTGGCGGCATAGATTCAGATTTAGACGAAGCCGTTGCCATGATAAAAGAGGTTACGGCATCGCTTAAAGAGGGCGATATAATTGAGGGTGTTGTAACACGCATTGAAAAGTACGGCGCATTTGTAAAGATATTGCCAAACAAAGAAGGTTTACTGCACATCTCTCAAATCTCTAACGACAGAATCACAAACATATCCGATGTTTTGCACATCGGTGATAGGATAAAGGTAAAGGTTGCAAATATAGACGAATTCGGTAGGGTTGCGCTCTCAAGAAAAAGTCTCCTCAACGAAAACATAGATGAAAATAAAAATAAAAAGTAGGGATACAAAGAGCGTTTCCGTGGGCATATTTATGCCTGTGGGAAGCGCCTTTGAGTCCGACAATGAGAGGGGTCTTGCCCATTTTATAGAGCATATGCTCTTTAAAGGAACAAAAAACCGCACGTATAGAGAAATAGCCGCAGATATTGATAGGCTCGGCGGTTCTATTAACGCATTCACATCGACAGAATACACGGTTTTTTACATAAGGGTCTTGAGTGACTTCTTGGATAAGGGTTACGATGTACTTTCGGATATAATAAGAAACTCTTTGATAGATGAAAACGAGCTTGAGAAGGAAAAAAACGTTATTATTGAAGAGATAAACATGACGTATGACAACCCCGATGAAGCTGTGTATGAGATCTTTATGGAAAAGGCCGTAGACGGAACTTATGGAAGATCCACGCTCGGCACAAAGGAGCACGTAAGGTCATACACAAGGGAAGATCTATTGAACTTCATGGGCAAGTACTATAGGCCTGAAAACATGGTCATATCCGTTGTCGGAGGCGATGTAGATGGATTTGACTTTATTTTAAATGGGTTTTTCTTTGACGAATATAGAAAGGAAGACGGCAAAATAGAGCCTACATTTTCTTTCAAGCCTGGAATAGATGCTGTAAAAAGGGAAATAGCGCAAACAAATGTGATTGTTGGCTGTGAATTGTTCAATGTTTATGATGAGAGAAAATACCCGGCATTTCTGCTTAACGACAGTTTCGGTGGAACGATGAGCTCAAGGCTCTTCCAAGCCATAAGAGAGGAAAAATCACTGTGCTACAGCATCTACTCAAGTTTAAAGCTCTACATGAAAGGCGGTCTATTCTTGGTTTCAGCATCAACATCAAACGACAAGGCACAGAAGCTATTGGACGCAATAAAGGATGAATTCGTAAAGCTTAAAAGGTACGGCTTAACGAAAAGGGAATTTGAGGATGCAAAGACACACTTCTTGGGCTCTTACGCTTTGGGGCTTGAGTCAAATTTCTCCGTTATGCTAAAGCAAGGCATAGACACACTTTTATATGGAGACTACATTGACGAAAACACCGTTATGGAAAAGATAAAAAACGTAACAATGGACGACATTCAAGAAGTAATAGACCTAATTGATCTGGATAAATTCCATATAACATGTTTGGGTAGTGTAGATACTTTGAATTGGTAGGTGGTTAAGATGAAGAGATATTTAATGACACCTGGCCCAACACCTGTGCCTGAAGAAGTAACCCTTTCAATGTCTAAACCCATTATCCATCACAGAACGGACGAGTTTAAGGGCATTTTTAAAGAGACAGTGGAACTTGCAAAAAGGGTCATGCAAACCGAAAACGACGTAGTTATATTTGCATCAAGCGGATCTGGAGCAATGGAAGCCGCCGTTTCCAATGTTTTAAACGAAGGCGACAGGGCAATAACGGTCAATGCAGGTAAATTTGGTGAAAGATGGGGAAAAATCGTTAAAGCGTTTGGTGCAGAGGCAATTGAGCTAACCTACGAATACGGCGATTTTGCAAAGGTTGAAGACATAGAAAATGCCATAAAAAACAACAAAGATATCAAGGCTGTGTACATGCAGGCATCCGAGACATCGACAGGAACCTTTCACCCCATCGATGAAATAGGCTTGATGTTAAAGGAAAAATATCCAGACGTTGTATTTGTTGTGGATGGCATAACGGCATACGGTGCAATTGACGTTAAAACGGACGATTGGAATATAGATATTGGCATCACCGGTTCGCAGAAGGCACTGATGCTCCCACCCGGCTTGGCTTTGCTTTCTGTTTCTGAAAAGGCAAAAAACGTTATTAGAAAAAACAAAAACAGGTACTTTTACTTTGATATATTAGGTGAAATAGAAGCAAAGGCAGGCAAATTCACACCGGCCGTTTCACTCGTTGTAGGCTTAAACACATCACTTAAAATGATATTAGACGAGGGTCTTGACAACGTCTTCAAAAGGCACGAAACATTGGCAAAGGCTACGCGAGAGGCTGTTGTTGCTTTGGGTTTAGAGCTTTTAAGCAAGAGACCGGCAAACTCCTTAACAGCCGTAAAATCACCCGAAAATATCAGCTCAACGGATATCATTACCAAGATGAAAGAACTTGGCGTTGATATATCAAACGGGCAGGGCAGTTTGAAGGGAAAGATCTTTAGAATAGCCCATCTCGGCTATTTCTACAAACCCGATATTTTGATGTGCATCTCTGTTTTAGAAATGACACTAAAAAAGTTGGGCTACAGCGCCAAATTTGGCGAGGGCATAAAGAGAGCAATGGAGATATTCTTGGATGAATAGGATACCTTCAGGTGTCGTTCAGTTTTTTGAGCCGATCTCGTCTTTGAGACGGGAAGTGGAAGGCAAGATTTTAAGGTTATTCAAAGATAGGGGCTATCAGGAAATCATTACGCCTACTTTTGTTTATGAGGATAGTGTAAGCGAATTTCTATTTGAGCCCTTAAAAAACAAGCTTTTTAAGATCGTTGACCGCACAAGCGGGCAAACAATGATATTGAGGGCAGACATTACACTTCAGATAACCCAAGCCGTGCTACTTGGCGATTTTGACATGCCCATGCGTGTGTGCTACTCTCAAAATGTGTATCGAGACATAAAGGAACATCAGGGGCAAAAGAGGGAGTTCAAACAGACGGGTGTGGAATTATTTGGCATAAAAGAGGCAGACGCAGATAGAGAGGTCATATCGCTTGCCATTGACAGTATGAAGCTCTTTGGATTGGAAGATCTGCATGTAAAAATATCGGACACAAACATAATAGAAAATTTGATCAACGAATACAGTTTAGACACCCAAAAGGCGGATAAGTTAAGAAAGCTTGTTTATTCAAAGAACCTTTCAGACATAAAAAAGGGTGAATTTCCAGAGGAACTTAAAAATAAAATAGAATACATAAACGCCATGAGTGGTCCTGTTTCTAATAAAAGCATAGATTTCGAAGCACACAGGCTTGCACGTGAAATAAAAGATATCTATTCAGACATTGATGTGTTCTGCGATTTATTCTACTGCGAGTACCCCACATACCACTACGGCATAACGTTTGAGATATATTCGGGCAACAAAAAGCTCGTTGTTGGCGGAAGGTATGGAAATATAACGAAAAAACTGGGTAAATATATTCCTGCTACGGGATTTGCCATTAACTTGGATGAACTCGTTCAGTTTTTATATGAAAGGAGTTTAAATAATGAATAGGCTTGTTTTGGGAAGCCAATGGGGTGATGAGGGAAAGGGCAAAATCGTTGATATACTGACCGAAGAGGCAGATGTAATCGTCAGATATCAGGGTGGCAGCAACGCCGGTCATACAGTCTGTGTTGGGGATAAAAAGTTCATCCTTCATTTAATACCGTCGGGAATACTCCATGAGAACAAGGTTTGCGTGATCGGAAACGGCGTCGTTGTAGATCCAGAGAGTTTCATAGAGGAAAAGAAAACACTTGAAAGTTTAGGTGTAGATGTCTCAAGTGATAGGTTGATGATCAGTGAAAAGGCACACTTAGTTATGCCATATCATAAGGAGTTTGATGCAAGAAGGGAAACCGTTTTGGGTCAAAACAAGATAGGCACAACAAAAAGGGGTATAGGGCCAGCATATACAGACAAACACGCCCGCATTGGTATACGCGTATGCGATTTAGAAAATAGAGACATACTTGCCAAAAAGATAAAAAACAACGTTGAAGAGATAAATAGGCTCTGCGAGCTTTACGGGATAGAGAAGTTCAATGCAGACGAAATAATTGATAAGTACTCGCGATATACCGATGAATTGAAGCCACACATAAGGAACACCGTCTACTACTTAAACGGTGTATTCAAAAACAAAAGGAGAATACTATTTGAAGGTGCGCAAGGCTCCATGTTGGATGTGGATTTTGGCACATATCCATTTGTTACATCATCAAACCCAACGGTTGGCGGGGCATTCACAGGAACGGGTCTACCCTATAAAGCCATTGACAGCGTGGTGGCTGTTGTTAAAGCCTACACAACGAGGGTCGGTAATGGTCCATTCCCCAGCGAGCTCGACGACGAGATGGGCAAACTCATAAGGGACAAAGGTGCTGAGTATGGTGCAACGACAGGTAGACCAAGACGATGCGGCTGGCTTGATTTGGTCGTTGTAAAGTACGCATGCATGATCAGTGGTGTGGATGAGTTGGCTTTGACAAAATTGGACGTATTGGATGGTTTGGATGAGATAAATGTATGCGTGGGCTATGATTACAACGGCAAAAAGATAGGCTACATCCCAAGCCAATTAGAAGAGTATGAGAAGTGCAGACCAATATACAAAACGTTTAAGGGTTGGGATAGCACAAAGGGTGTAAAAAAATACGAAGATTTGCCGGAAAATGCAAAGAGGTACGTTGAGTTCATAGAAAGGTTTGTTGGCGTTAGGTTCAGTATTATATCAACGGGGGCAGAAAGGGAAGAGACGATAAGGAGGTGAGTGTATGTGCGTGTTCTGTAAGATTGTCAATAAAGAGATACCGGCAGATATAGTCTACGAAGATGAAAAGTACATGGCCTTCAAGGATATAAATCCAAAAGCGCCCATTCACATTTTAATCATACCCAAAGAACACATAGAAAAACTTGAGGACATTGATGATACAAACAAGGGCATAATCGGTGATATGGCCGTTGTGGCAAATAAGGTGGCAAAGCAGTTAGGAATTGACAAAACAGGATATAGGATTGTTATAAACAACGGACCGGATGCTGGCCAAGAGGTCTACCATATACACATGCACCTATTGGGTGGCAAAAAAATGGCATTTGCGACGTAAAATGAAAATAGCTGTTATTCACGGGCCAAACCTAAACCTGTTGGGCATAAGAGAGCCGTCGGTTTATGGAAAAAAGACGCTTAAGGAGATAAACGATCAACTATTCAATAAGGCATTGGTTCTTGGTTGCGATATTGAGTTCTTTCAGTCAAACTCAGAAGGAGAAATTGTAGACTACATACAACTGCTCAAAGAGAGAGGCTTTGACGGTTTGATCATAAATGCCGCCGCCTATACACACACAAGCGTTGCCATTAGGGATGCTCTGCTTGCCATTAACATACCGTTCATAGAGGTCCACATCTCAAACATATTCAAAAGGGAAAGCTTTAGGCATAAATCATACCTTTCAGATATTGCAGTTGGTGTGATCTCAGGGCTTGGCTATATGGGCTACGAGTACGCTTTTGACTTTTTGGTTAAGGCTCTAAAACGAGGCGAAATCCGATAAAGTCGTTCCTTAAGCCGGGCATGTAGTTGCTCCGCGCCGAAAGGCGCGTCCACCTCATATAATTAAACCAACTGCCGCCGCGAACAACCTTCGCAAGTGATATGTACGGATTTAAATAAACTGGGTCGTGTGCATTTTTCATTAGATCGTATGCCTTTGAGTAATAAGTATCCAAACACCACTCAGCGGCATTACCCAACATGTCATAAAGCCCGAAGTTATTGGGCAAGAATTTTCCTACCGGTGCTGTTCCAACATATCCGTCCTTACACGGAAAGTGTCCCTTTTCAATTTTGTAGTTTTTTAGTTTCTCATAAGCCGTTATATCGTAGAAATTGCCGTATTTGCATGCATCTTTAGGGTTTTTCCAATACGTATCCCTACTCAAACCGCCACGTGCCGCATACTCCCATTCGGCTTCTGTTGGCAATCTATATACCTCTCCCGTCTTTTCATTTAACCATTGGACATATTTTTGAATCTCGTCCCAAGAAACATTTACGACTGGTTCATTTGACTTGTTTAAATCGTAAAGTTTCCCCTTACCGCTGTTATGTGTCGGATCAAACATCCAGAACTGTTTATTTGTAACTTCATACTTGCCAATAAAGAAACCATGCACACAAACCTTATGTCTCGGCTTTTCATCACTCTTTGCATACCTATCTTTGGGATTTGCACCCATATAAAAACAGCCACCGGGAATGTAAACAAACTGCATGCCGAGGTCATTTGTATAATCTTGTGGTCTTACAAGCAAAGACCATTTTGAATCTTTGGGTATGCCATTTGGAAAGTCTTTATACACATCCCAATAGATCCTTTTATTATCGCCAACCTTAACCAGTCCAACATCGCCCTGTAAATCCAATTGACGTGTTACATACACCTTACCATTGATCTTAACCTCTATTCCAACCACAGCCTCTTCATTGGGGTCTCCCACCAAATCGTAGTAAAACACGAGGTAATTACCGTCCCACCTAACCTGAACGTTCCTATAGCCTAAAGCAAAGGCTTTAGAAGACAAAAAAATAAACAGAAATATAAGAAAAAAGCCTACTCTTTTCATACTTTCACCCCATATAATAATCGGATCTAATATTAGAAAGTTAAGGGCTTTGATTGATAAATTTCGTAGTATTTTTCTCTGGCATCCTTCTTGCCCTTTGCTTGATACATGGTCATATCGGCTTTATATAAGACCTCATCGGCACCAATGTCTTCACCTGAGTATATGTAAACACCCATGCTCAAGCCCACTTTCGCTTCATTTCCCCTACTTAACACAATGGGTTTTTTAATCTCCCTTTCAATCTTATCAAAAATTCTGTATAAATCATCTAAACTCTTTATATTCTCAAGCAAAACAACAAACTCATCTCCACCCCATCTTGCAACAAAATCAGATTTTCTCAAATTCTCTTTAAGTCTCTCAGATATTACTTTTAAAACTTCATCGCCCTTGTCATGGCCCAAATTGTCGTTTATCGGTTTAAAATCATCGAGATCTATAAAACAAACAACCAATGCACTGCTGTTTCTCTTTGCCCTCTCCATAGCCCTTTCAAGCTCTTCTTCCAATGCATACCTGTTATAAAGACCCGTTAAAGCGTCATGGAGAGCCTGTTTTTTAAGGTTCTCTCTCAGCTTATGAACCTCCGTTGTGTCTACGGCGCTCCAAATAACGGCTCTTCTTTTATCTGGCAATATTACAATCGATCCCGTAACTTCAGCCCAAACCACAGAACCATCTTTACCTTTAAAACAGTATTCCACAGTCTTCAGTTCATCTTTACTTTGGGTTACGATCTCAAAAACCTTCGCAAAGTCTTCATAATACTGCTCATTTATGTGTATTACAGATGCATTTTTTCCAACAACATCTTCCTTTGAATATCCCGAAATCTTTATGAACGCCGGATTTACATCCAAAATGGTTCTATTTTCATCAACAATCAACATCATTGCTGGGTTCCTTTTAAACAAGGTTTCGAAATACTCAAGCGAATTCCTTAAACTCTCCTGCACAATTCTAAGCTCCCTTTCCGATGACTTTTGCCTTGCTATGTCAATAAAATAATGTAGGCAAAGATCTTCAGATATAGGTATCCACCAAGATTCATAATGCCTATCCTTCACGCAAACATCAATATTCTTTGGCTCACCACTATTCAATGATTCATCAAGTTTGCAAAAAGCACATCTCATATCATTTGTTACAATTCCCTTTTCATAAAGCCTTCTGAGTTCCTCAGGCAGGGTTTCTCCATTCCAAAACTCCTTCCAGCACACCCCATTAGTCTTGACACCAAACAGCTCTTTAGAAGGCCTGTTTTGATAGAGTATCCTATACTCCCTATCTATGATCATTACCGGAATGTGAACCAAATCCAAGATCTTCTGTGTAAACTCAAAATCCTCTAACATTCAACGCAACTTTCTCAACCTATTTAAACTTTCTTAATTATACAAAGTTTTATTTAAAAATCTACTAAAATTTAGAAGCGTTACGTATCGGTTATCTTAAAATCGTGTTTATACTCATTCGGATCGTTTAAAACACCGAAGCCTTTTCTTTCTATGGTCTTTAACAGTTCTAAGTTGCGAGAAAAGAACCTAACGCCAACACCTTTCTTTGTAAGTTCGTATGCAAGGTGCACAAAAATCTCAAGGTTTTCCCTGTTCTCTACTAAAAAGAGTGCCTTTTTTGGAACCTCGTCTATCCTTATCTGATGAACGTCACTATTGATGTTCATTAGCTCAGGCTTTTCTATCAAAAGCTCAACAACGTTTCTGAGGTTAAAAACTTTTCCTTTAGACTCAAGCTCATAAAAAATGGCATTCATAAACTCCAAATCCGCAATCGTATCAACAGAAATCCTGTGACTTACTTTGTAAAAAATGTCTTCGCATTCAATACAGCCTGCTTTAAACAAGTCACTCCTCAAACCCGCTATAGGAAAATGATGCTCCCTTAAATTAGGTTTATCGGATAACCTATCCGCAAGCTCCCAGCATTTGCGTCTGTAAACCCCGACGCTCGAATGTATTGGATATCGGCCGTTCTTTTTACAAAAACCTACATAGTCAAGTTCTTTATCCTCTGAAATCATTTCTATTCTCTTTTTCACTGCATCAGGCCAAATTAAAGGGCAATCTCCACTTACTAAAATAGGAATATCCGCCTTAAATTCGATAGCCGCTTCAGTCAATCTACCTACTACATCGTTAACATCACCCTCATACCAAAAGAGCTTTACACCGTGCTCCTTTGCCACATCAATTAATGGCTTATTGTCTTCTTCATTTACCGTTGCAATAACAATATCGTCCAAATACCCTACCTGCTTGATAAAATGGATTGTCCAATCGATCATTCGTCTGTCGCCAATTGACTTTAGGTGTTTATTAGGTAATCTCGATGAAGATAATCTTGCTACAATAAATGCTACAACACGCTCATCTTTTACCATATCGTCCACCCACCATCCACAACCAAGTTATGACCCGTTATAAACGAGGATGCATCACTCGCAAGAAAGACTAAAGCCCCTTTTAATTCTTTAGGCTCGCCAATCCTTCCCAAAGGCACCTTTGACTTGAGGTTTTCAACAAATCCATCGAACTTCTGAACGAATTTGGACGGGAAAGGTCCTGGAGAAATGCAATTAACCCTAATACCTTTGTTTGCCAGTTTAATCGCATAGTATCGTGTAAGTTGTATTACACCAGCTTTAGCAGCACCATAATGTGGCGGGCTCATAAATTGCTCAAAACCATTGTAAATCCTAAAGTCTGGAGAGACCATGCCATACATAGACGAAATATTTATTATGCTCGAGCCCTTTTTCATATAAGGTACAACCTCTCTAATACATCTAAAAACACTATTCAAAACGCCATCGACACCCCTATTCCATGTTTCATCGTCCATAAAAGCGGAACCAAAATCAAGCGACACGGCATTGTTAACCAAAATGTCAATTTTGCCATTTTCATTATAAACAAATGAAAAAGCCTTTTTAATGGAATTCGTATCTAAAATGTCAAGATAAACAAATTCAACGTTTTTTGTATCTTTAAAGACATCTAAAAACCTATCCTTGTTCCTTGCTGCAACATAGACCTTGGCTTGTGCTTCATGCAAAGCCTCAACAAATGCCCTACCCAAATGACCGTATCCGCCTGTAACTATAGCAACCTTACCATCAAGCTTGAAACTATCCAAAACGCTCAATTAAAACCTCCAATTTATCGGCAAAACAATTTTTTCATCATCTTCCCTAAAATAGTCCCAATCAACATTTGTAATCTTCTCAACTATACTATCGTCCAAATCCGTGTTTTTCTTAAACTGATCAAACGAATCCACACCAATAATCACTCTATCAACACATTCATTAGCTAAAGCCCAAGACAACAACAACTTCTCTAAAGGAACATCCAAATCATGGGAAATTTGGTGTAATCTTTTAATCTTCTCTTTAACTGGATCAAAAAACTTTGGTAATCTGTCAAGATCTATAAAAAACAAACCCTGTAAAAAAACGGATCTCACATGTATTTCAACATCCCTATCCTTTAAAGCGCAGAAATACCCCTCGAACCTTCTATCAAAGATGTTGTAGGGAACTTGAATTAGGTCAAACTCTACGGACTTTTCTAAAAGAAAATCGAGATCTTCCAAAAAATAAAGCGAAAAGCCTACCTTTTTTGTTAACCCCTTTTCCTTCAAACCCAAAACCTTTTCCCAGGCAGCCAAATTGCTCTTTAAGAATTCAAAATGGTGGCATAAATATCCGTAAAAACGCTCAATCTTCAACCTCTTCAGGCTGATATCTATGGCAATCCCAGGATCCAAATCCTTGGGAAACTTGGAAACAACCTTGAACTGCCCCAAACCATTAAACCTACCAAGAACGGCTTCGCTTTCGCCATAAGAATAGGCTGTATCAATGAGATCAATCCCTTTGCTCCAGGCATAATTCAGGATCTTTTGAACCTCATCTTTCTTAACCCTTCCAAATTTATTGTTTATACCATAGTCTAACCCAAACTGAACTGTCCCTAAACCTATTCTCTCAACAACACTCACAGCTAAAACCTTTCCTTCACAACACTACTTTTCTGCTTTGAGAAACATTATCAAACGCCTCTATTAGACTTATATTTCAACAGAAAACATAAGTCAATAGCTAAAGGCTTAAATTGTCTTTTTCAGCCTTTCAAGGTGTTTTAAATTTTGAACTTGATTTTTTTTAAAAAACGATATATTGTTCATAATAATGAAAAGATTTTTTAAAAGGAGGTGTGCCATGCGCAATACCATAGCAAAAGTACCGTTTCCGGTAAATGAGCCGGTGTATTCTTATGCACCAGGGACAGAGGAGAGGGAAAAACTCAAAGAAGCTATCAAGGAAATCAAATCCAAGCAGATAGAGATTCCCTTGATCATTGGCGGAGAGGAAATAAAAACTGGCCAAACAGAGAACATAGTAGAACCACACAACACAAAGTCTGTCCTCGGCGTTTACCACAAAGCTACAGAAAAAGAGATTAAGATGGCCATCGAAGCAGCCCTCGATGCACAGAAAAAATGGAGAGAATACGATTGGATTGACAGGGCGGCCATTTTCATGAAGGCTGCAGAGCTATTAAGCAAAAAGTATAGGTTCTTGATCAACGCTGCCACAATGCTCACAATGAGCAAAAATGTGTTTCAGGCAGAGATTGACTCGGCATGCGAATTAATAGACTTTTTGAGGTTTAACGTGTTCTATATGCAGAAAATCTACGAGGATCAGCCACTCCACTCTCCATACGGCACGTGGAACATCATGCAGTACAGACCTTTAGAGGGCTTTATATTCGCAGTACCACCGTTTAACTTCGTTTCTATCTCCGGAAACCTACCAACGGCACCAGCCATAATGGGCAACGTTGTTGTATGGAAACCCGCTTCAAACAGCGTATATGCACCGTACATCTTCATGAAGATCTTACAAGAAGCTGGCTTACCCGATGGCGTTATAAACTTCGTTCCTGGCAGTGGTTCAGTAATAGGTCCAATGATCTTCTCAAATGAACACTTTGCCGGCTTGCACTTTACGGGAAGCGCAGAGACATTCCATTGGATTTGGAAAACTGTGGGCGAAAACATTAAAAAATACAAGACATATCCAAGAATCGTTGGCGAAACGGGCGGAAAAGACTACATATTCGCCCACAAATCGGCAAACAGAAGGAAACTTATAACAGCCATTATAAGGGGTGCATACGAGTATCAGGGTCAGAAGTGCTCGGCTGTCTCAAGGGTATACCTGCCAAAGAGCATGTGGAACGAAATAAAGGATGAGCTATTTGCAGAGATCGATAAAATCAAGATGGGTTCTCCTGAAGACTTCACAAACTTCATGAACGCTGTAATAGACAAAAATGCCTTCAACAAGATCGTGAAGTACATCGAGTACGCAAGATCAGCATCTGACGCAGAGATAATCAAAGGCGGCGGATACGACGATTCCGTTGGTTACTTCATTGAGCCAACGATAATCTTAACGGAAAACCCACATTTCAAGACGATGGAAGAGGAGATCTTCGGTCCTGTAGTAACCGTCTATCCTTACGATGATGATAAATACGTTGAAACACTCCATTTATGCGACGAGACAAGTCCATACGGCTTAACTGGCTCTATCTTTAGCGAGGACAGGGATGCAACAAGGGTTGCTATCGATATACTTGAAAACAGCGCAGGAAACTTCTACATCAACGATAAACCAACAGGTGCCGTAGTGGGTCAGCAACCATTCGGCGGTTCAAGGGCAAGCGGAACAAACGATAAAGCAGGAAGCCACTTGAACCTGTTAAGGTGGGTAACACCAAGGGCAATAAAAGAAAACTTCTTGGCTCCAGAAAACTTTGAATATCCATTTATGAAAGAGGAGTAAAAAGATGTCGGTCTTTAACAAAACTGTCAGCATGTTTATAGATAAAGTACCACCGGGCGCCATTGCACCCTTTGCTAAACGATACATTGCAGGCCCTGAATTAACCGATGCCGTTGAGCTTACAAAGAAGCTAAATTCCCAGGGTGCTATGACCACAATCGACGTGCTTGGCGAATTTGTAAACACAAAAGAAGAAACAATCTACTACAGAAACTTAGCCATTAAAGTGCTCGAGGCAATAGATAAAAACAAGTTAGATGCAAACCTTTCCCTAAAACTCACTCAGATGGGCCTTAAAATCTCCAAAGATCTGTGCATAGACAACATCGTTAAGATATTTGAAAGGGCCAAAGAGTTGGGCATCTTTGTCAGGATAGACATGGAGGACTCAACCTGCACAGACGACACATTAGAAATTTACAGAAACTTCAGAGACACTTACAACATAGGAACGGTTTTGCAGGCATATATGAGAAGAACCATCGATGATATAAACAACCTATCCGATGGAAGGCTGAATTTTAGATTGTGCAAAGGCATCTATGATGAGCCAAGGGAAATTGCATATAAGGAAAAAGACATTGTAAGAAGCAACTATATATGGTGCTTAGAGGAACTGTTGAGCAAAAAGGCCTACGTGGGCGTTGCTACGCATGATGAATACTTAGTCTTCCATGCGGAAAGATTGCTGAGAAAATACGGATACAAACGAGACGAATACGAGTTCCAAATGCTGCTTGGCGTTGATGAACAGCTCCGCTCAATAATCATAAACAGGGGTCATAGATTAAGGGTTTACGTTCCTTTTGGCAAGGATTGGTTGCCTTACTCAATCAGAAGGCTCAAAGAAAACCCCAACATCATGAAATCGGCCATAGAGGGATACATAAAGAAATATCAAAGATAGCCCTGCCTTACGGCGGGGTTATCCCCTTTTCGTATATCCTGTAAGTCTTGTAATGTTCAGCGCCCATCTTCAGAATGGGTTTGTTGATGGCATCGTTGTCTTCCAACGTCCAAGAAAGCTCACCGCCCCTTCCGCCACGTTTTTCAACCACTTCGAAGCTTTTTATGTAAAGCAAAAGATCAACACCCATCTTCCTACATTCTGGCAAAACACCGAGTGTAATCAGTCGATAGTTGTCTATCTTTTTTAACCTGTAAAGAGCCTTTAACGCATTAAAAGGTGTAATCTTGCCACCCAAACTTTTAAGTGCTTGGTTAAAGTCCGGCACTATTGCTGAAAATCCACAGGGTTTGCCATCTCTATAAGCAAAGATCACAAGTTCCTCAGGCACCATTGTTTTAAAATCCTCAACACCGTATCTAAATTCCTCATAGGTCGGTGGCACAAAACCCCAGTTGTCTTTCCACGCCTCACAGTACAAGTAGTGGATTGTTTTTACATCCTCTTCGAAGTTCTTACGAGAAAAATGCCTCAGTTCAATGCCAAATTTCTTTTGAACATAACTTGCAAGTTTTAGCAACTTTTCTCTTGGTTTGTTGGCAGTTGTCAGGTAAAAGGCGTATAAATCCTTAACCTTTTTAAAGCCATATCCCTCAATCAAATCTATATAATAAGCCCTGTTATACGGCATCATAAAAACAGGCTCTTGGAAAAAGCCCTTAACAAGCAATCCACTGATATCATTCATTGATGGACTTATAGGACCCCTAATCACATTTAGGCCGTTTTCGTACAAAAACTGTTCAGCCTTTTCAAAAAGCAAAGAAGCTACATCCTTGTCGTTAACACACTCAAAGAAACCAAAGAAACCGACCCTGTCATTGTGGAATTCATTGTGACGCTTATTGATAATTGCTGCGATCCTTCCCACAGGTTTTTTGTCTTCATATGCAATGAACAAAGCCCTTTTCGCATACCTATAGAATGGGTTGTGCTTGTCATCTATCATCTTCTTTTCTTCGTCAATTAAAGGCTGTACGTATAATCGGTCATCTTTGTAAAAAAGAGGGGCAATCTTAACGAAGAGGTCAAGATCCTCCGTTTGCTCAACACGTATCATATTACGCCTAATTCTTTTCCTACCTTGTAGAGCTTATCCAAAGCAAAGTCTATCTGCTCAAATGTATGCGTAGCCATTAAGCTCAATCTAATTAAAGCCTTATTCGGCGGGACAGCGGGCGATACAACGGGGTTTACAAATAAACCCTCGTCAAAGAGCATACGTCTCATCTTCAAAACCTTTTCATCATCGCCTATAATCAAAGGAATAATGGGGGTGCAGCTTGTTCCAGTGTCATAACCCATCTCTTGAACGCCCTTTCTCATCCTATCAGTGTTTGCCCACAGTTTATCTATTAATTCAGGTTCATTCTCCATAATATCAAGGGCAGCCAAAACCGCTGCTGTGGAGGCTGGGGTTATACTTGCTGAAAAAATGAGACTTCTCGCAAAGTGTCTCAAGTAATCGATAACCTCCTTATCCGCCGCTAAAAATCCTCCCAAAGAGGCAAATGACTTACTGAACGTTCCCATAATTATGTCAACGTCATCTTCCAAACCAAAGTGGTTTGCCGTACCCCTACCGTTTTTACCCAAAACGCCAAAGGAATGGGCGTCATCCACCATCAAACGCGCATTGTACTTCTTTTTCAGTTTGACCATTTCGGGTAGATTTGCTATGTCTCCATCCATGCTGTAAACACCATCAACGACAATCAACTTTCCCGCGTCAAGCTCTAAGGACGAAAGAACCTTTTCTAAAGACTCCATGTCATTATGCAAAAACCTCTTAACCGTTCCGTAGGACAGTCTCGAACCATCAACGATACTTGCATGATCAGACTTATCCAAAATCACATATTCGCCCTTACCCACAAGACCCGCTATAGCACCTAAATTGGCTTGGAATCCTGTGCTAAACAGAATTGCGTCCTCTTTGTTGACAAAAGCCGCAAGTCTTTCCTCTAACTCCTCATGTATATCCAGCGTACCGTTTAAAAATCTCGAACCTGCGCATGCCGTTCCGTATTTATCAATTGCCTTTTTTGCAGCCTCTTTTACCTTTGGATGAACGGTCAAACCAAGGTAGCTGTTTGAACCAAGCATCAAAACCCTTCTACCATTAATTATAACCTCTGTGTCCTGTTCTGAAGATATGGGTTGAAAGTAAGGATATAATCCTGCCTTTCTTGTTTCTTCTGCTGTCTTGAAGTTATAACATTTATCAAAAAGATCCATACTACCTTCTCCCCTTTAAATGATTTTTACTTCTATAAAAAAAATGCCTTCTTGTCAAGAACGACAGGAGTTAACTTGAAGTTAGTTCCACCTGCCTTGAGTAAATTGCTCTATGCACCTTAGCGTCTTCGGACTCATTTAAACCAAAATACTCAAACCGCACGGTGTAAATGCCGCCGTCATCGATAACATCAGACACAACAGCTGGTATTGAGATAACCTCATTCTTGGGTTTTGCCTTAATCAAGACCGTATCTCCAATTGAGAAAACGGCATCCTTGGATTTTGCAAGTAAGGACTTCGTGCCAAATATACTTGTCCTCATCTTCACAACCTTGTTAACATTCTGAGCCGAAGCCTTTTGCATGAACTTCAAAGGCACAACCAAAATGTCAAACTCCCAATAGACCTCTAAGGGTTTATCCTCTATTTCGCTCTTTTCAACTATTGATAAATTAACAATATCCTCGGACGCGCTCAGCACCTCTGCCACAATATCCATAATCTTCGACACAACTGGCACCTGCATTCTAACCCTGTCTCTAAAGCCCAGCTTCTTACCCTCTGGCGTAGCCAAACTTATGCCCAAATTATTGCCCGCTGAATACTCAACAACGCCTTTAACCAAGTTCAAATCGCCATTCTTATAAAAAATCAAGATAACCGGCTTTCCACTCATTATTCCCCTAAAATCGGTTTTTCTCTCATAAAGCGTCTCAATTATCGGTATAGCTATATCTACAATCTCCTCATCAAATGCCTCGCCCTTTAATTTCTTCAGGTAATGAACAATCTGATCGACCTTCAGCCCTGGCCTATCGGGTCTGTCCGTATGCAAACCGTCAACGAACTCGCAAATTGCCAAAACCCTCGATTCAATGGGTATCTCTTCACCCTTTAAACCGTAATATCCCTTACCATCAATCCTCTCGTGGTGATAAAGCGCTATATTGACGATATCTTCTAAAAAAGGATTGTGCAAAAATATATGTTTTAAGTTTAAAGGATGACTTTTTACAAGCTCAAGCTCTTCATCCGTCAGCTTGTCCCTTTTATCCAATATATCGTTGGGTATCCAAATTTCGCCTACATCGTGAATTAAGGCTGCAAAGTAAATGTTTTTGATCTTTTGCTCATCGAGCCCCATATTCTCGGATATCTTAACAGCCAAATCTGCAACCCTGAACGAATGGTAGAACGTTCTTGGCCTAATGGTTTTAATCAAGTTCAAGGCGTTTAGACAAACAAATCTCCTTGAAACCTCATTTAAAATGGATAGATGCACCTTGGGTAATTCATGGCTCATCTTAAATATTAATCTATCGGCTAATTCCTTTGTCTCATCTGTAACAAAGGGTAAATCTGTGAGTAATTCTAAAAAACCAATCAACTGGCTGCCCACATAGATCTTTTTCACAAACAAGGAACTTTCCGTTCCAAAACCCTCGTACAAAAACGGATAATTACTCTTAATCCCACATGTTATCTCGAATTCATCCTTTTTCTTAAGTAAATCCCCGAAATGCTCTGTAACAAAGAGCTTTAAGCCCTCAAACTCCTTTAAAAAACCCTTCTCTGAGTCATAGCAGAAATATAGGAAGTGCTGATTGTCGTTCAAAATAAAAAACAGGCTCACCCTACACTTAACGCTAAAACCATTCAGCTCGTCTAATAAAATTTTTCTTATCCCTTCTAAATTTTCCATGCCAAATTAATTATAACTAAAAAGACGTAATACACAAGGATATTCTACTTTTTGCTTATTTAAAACGCACTTTCGATATATAAAAATTTTATTTGATTTAGCAGAAAAAATGCTTATAATGAATGAAGGGGAAAATGTTAAAGAAAATTTAAATCCTTAAGGAGGTGTTGTATGAAGCGCAAGGGTTTGGTTGGATTGTTGGCCCTTGTAGTAACACTGTTGTTCACCGTATCGGCATTTGCATCTGGTTACATCAAGATTGGTGTTCAAGCTCCCATCACAGGAAAGTTCGCAAGCGAGGGTCAGTCCATTGACAAGGCTGTTAGGTTAATCGCAAAACAGGTCAACGAAAAGGGCGGCATCTTGGGAAAGAAAATCAAGGTTATCACCTGCGACGATGAGGGTAAGGCTGTTAAAGCTGCAATCTGCGCAAGGAAACTTGTTGATGCAGGTGTTATCGCAGTTATCGGTTCCTACACTTCAACATGCGCAGAGGCTGCAGAGCCAATCTACTACAGGGCTGGTGTTCTTCAGACATCCGACGGTACAAGTGACACACTTGTAAAACACGGTTACTGGACATTCTTCAGAAACTCCTCTCCAAACTCCGCAGAGGCAAAATTCACGGCCGAGTTCTTCTTAAAGAAACAGCATTACAAAAGAATAACAGTAATCTCTGACTACTCCACATTTTCAACAAACCTTGCAAAAGCCGTTATCAACGACCTCAAGAAGATGGGTGGAAACATCGTCTACTACGGTAAAATCACATCTGGTGCACAGAACTTCACGCCTATCTTGACAAAGATTAAATCCTACAACCCAGACGTGATCTACTTCAGCGGTTACTACACAGACGGTGGTTTGATCAGGGCTCAGATGGTTCAGCTGGGCATTAAGGCAGATTTTGTAGGCGGCGACTCCAACGACAACCCAGAGTTCTTAAAGCTTGCAGGCAAAGCAGCTGTTGGTGCGTATCTTGTAAACGTTCCACTACCACAGATGCTTCCTTATCCTGAGGCAAAAGAGTTCTTGAAGGCCTACAGAGAGACATACCATGAGAACCCAGCAAGCATTTGGACGCTCTTCAACGTAGATGGTTTAAGGGTAATCCTATATGCAATTCAGCAAACAAAGTCCTTAAACACAAAGAAGATCGCTCATTACTTGCACTATGAGCTCAAGGACTTCCCAGGTATTACAGGACCTATTAGCTTTGCACCAAACGGCGAGAGGGTTGGCAGTGCTTACATGGCTTACAGAATTGGTCCTGATCTAAAATACCACATCGTTTACAAAGAGAAGTAAAAGAGGAAGGCCATGGAGATCTTCTTTCAGCAGCTTGTTAACGGTCTTACAATCGGCAGTATTTACGCCTTAGTCGCTCTTGGCTACACCATGGTCTATGGCGTTCTAAAACTCATAAACTTCGCTCATGGCGACTTGGTTGCCTTGAGTGCCTACATTGGACTTGTAATAATTATGCAATTGATGGGGGCTTTGTCCCCCACTATACTCATTATCATCACATTCATCGCAACTATGATCATTACCGCCATTGGCGGAGTTATTTTGGAAAGGGCCGCTTATAGACCTTTAAGGAAAGCTCCAAGACTTAGCGCCGTAGTTTCGGCTTTGGGTGCTTCACTCATCATCGAAAACGGTATCATGTTAATCTGGGGTCCGATGCCGAGGATATTCCCTGCAAGCGTAGTGCCAAACGCAAACTATGACTTACACGGTGTCTATATTAGCCTAATGCAGGTTTTGGTCTTGGTTATATCGTTCATTCTCATGGTGGCACTGTATCTGTTTGTCAATAGAACAAAATTGGGCACGGCCATGAGGGCATGTGCCATTGATCAGGATGCAGCAAGGCTTATGGGTATCGATGTTGATAAAGTTATCGTAACGACATTCGTCATCGGTTCTGCTTTGGGTGCAGTTGGCGGTCTATTTATCGGCATGTATTATAGGGGCATATACTTCAACATGGGTTGGATCTACGGTCTGAATGCATTCGTTGCCGCAATTATCGGTGGAATTGGAAACATACCTGGAGCTATGCTCGGCGGTATGCTGCTTGGTATATTCAACGCATTCATAGCGGGTTACGTATCGAGCAGCTGGTCCTTAGCGTTAACATACGTTTTATTGATTGTCATCATGATCTTTAGGCCTACAGGAATCTTAGGTGAAAGGGTTGCGGAGAAGGTATGATGAATACAAAAAATATCCTATCCTATGGCGTTTTCTTTGCAATTTTGATCATTTTGCCTTTCTTTTTGAACTCCGACTGGGTGTCGGTAATGACAACGTTTCTCATATATTCTGTTGTTTCCTTAAGTCAAGACATAGTATTGGGCAGGGCAGGCATGTTTGACATGGGTCATGCCATATTCTTCGGTCTTGGGGCGTATTCAACGGCAATCTTAAACATGGTTTACGGCTGGCCCATACTCGCAACCATACCCGTAGCCATAATATTGCCCATCATTGCAAGCATACTTCTTGCAGCACCGATTATTCACTTAAGGGGCGATTACTTGCTCGTTACAACAATCGGATTTAACATCGTATTTAC
>WFQR01000142.1 GCA_015486955.1 Hippea sp.
AGTCAAAGGAAAAACCGTCGGGCAATGCCTTTTTTGCTGTTTTAAGGAATTTGTTTTGCAACTCTTCGAGCATCTTTTCGCTATACAATGTCTCTAAATCTTCGTAATCTTCAATTTTACACAAAACCAACACAGGATTTTTTAGCTCGTTGATTTTATCCTGCAAAACCTTCTTGGGATTTATTAGGTCTGTTACGTTTTCCCTTACGGCTATATATTCAACAATATTTTTCTTCTCATCCAATATAGGTGCAATATGGGCTTTAAAGTAAGCCGCCTTTCCATCTTTTGTTCTATTTTTAACCAAACCTCTCCAGATTTTCTTTGATTGTATGGTTTCCCATAGGTCTTTGAATGCAGCTTTGGGCATATCAGGGTGCCGTACAATGTTATGGGGTTTGCCTATTAGCTCCTCTTTTGTGTATCCACTTGCCTTGCAGAACTGCTCATTTGCGTATGTTATTACGCCCTTTGGATCCGTTTTTGTTACTGTAAAGCTTTCGTCTATTATATGCTTGTATTGGTTGAGTAACTCTATAGCTCTGTCCCTTTCCTTCCTGAGTATGGTTTTTTCTAAGACCCTGTACACCGCTTCCATTAATTGGTCAATGTCTATGGGTTTCAAGATATAGCCATATACACCTATTTTTATGCTTTCCATCAGGTATTCTGTGTTGTTGAATGCAGTTATTATGAGTATGGGTACTCGTTTATCTATCTCTTTGATCTTTTTTATCATTGTGATGCCGTCCATTTTGGGCATATTTATATCTGTTATGACGATGTCATGATGGTGCTTTTTGAATTTATCAAGACCCTCTAAGCCGTTTTTTGCTTCGTCAATGTTATTGAAAAAGTTGGATAGAAGTTGCAAAGTTTCTGAACGACTTACGTCATCGTCTTCTACATATAAGACCTTGATGTCTGCTTCGTTTTTTATCTTTTGGATCTTTTCAAAGAGAACCTTATCCATTTGATTAACAAAATAGTTTAAATAGAAATTTTTGTCAAATTTTTAATAAAAAATTAACCTGTCGGTAGTAATACTGCTTGAAAAAATTTTTAGTTTTGAGATAATTGGCTTGATTTGAGTGAGGGATTTTTATGAAACTGTTCCTTTCGGGAAACGAAGCAATTGCGTTTGGGTTGATTGAGGCTGGAGCGAGGTTTATCGTAGGATATCCTGGTACACCCTCAAGCGAAGTTATACCAACGGCAATGGAGATAAAAAAGAGATTTGGTATCAGGGGTTATTTTGATTGGTCTGTAAATGAGAAGGTTGCGTTTGAGGAAGCCACAGCTGCAAGCTATGCACAAATTGGCTCTGCCGTTGTTATGAAACAGGTGGGATTAAATGTGGCAATGGATCCATTTATGAACACGGCAATGACTGGTGCGCCAGGTGGTTTGGTTGTTGTAGTTGCAGACGACCCCGGTCCCCATTCATCACAAACGGAGCAGGATTCACGTTTTTTGGCCTTTTTTGCCAAGATTCCCGTTTTAGAGCCTTCAACGCCTCAAGAGGCATATGAGTTCTCAAAAAAGGCTTTATCATTGAGCAGGAACTTTGAAATTCCCGTTATGATAAGGTCTACAACGCGTGTATCCCATTCAAGGGAAGATATTGAGGTTGGAGATTTGGCTGATTTACAGATTGAGCCCCATTTTGTTAAGGATGTGGATAGATTTGCTGCAACGCCACATTTTAGATTGATCTTGCACAAAAAACTCAATGAAAAAATAGAGAAAATCAAGGGTTTGGAATGGTTCTCTGACTTCGAAGAGTACTTTGAGGGCGATGTTTTGATTGTAACAAGTGGTGTCAGCTTTGCCTACCTTTACGACATTGTTAAAGACAATAATTTGGAGAATAGAATAAAGCTTTTACGCATAAAGATGCCCTATCCGTTGGATGTAGAGAAGTTAAAGAAGGCTATAGATAAAATAGGCAGCAAGAGAATTTTTGTTATTGAGGAAGGATATCCTATTTTAGAGATGCAGCTGAAGACAAAAATGCCAGTAATTGAAGGTCGATTAAGCGGTTTGGTGCCAAATGAAGGTGAGTTGACCATCGATAAGATCGGTGAGATTTTGTCAAAAGCAGGTATTTTGAATCAAAAGTCTTATGATTTTGTTGCTCCACCGTTTAAACGACCGTCGCTTTGTCCCGGTTGTGGCCACAGGAGCGCATTTTTTGCAATTAAGCAGGTCTTTAGGAACAGCGCCATTTATACTGGGGATATTGGATGCTATACGCTGGGTTTGAATTTAGGTGCTGTAGATACCGTGCACTGTATGGGCGCAAGTGTTTCCTTTGCGTTCGGTTTTGACAAGGTTTATTCACTTTTTGGCAAGAACGATCAGATTGTTGTTGCCACAATAGGTGATTCAACATTTTTCCACAGTGGCATACCGGCATTGATCGATGCTGTTCACAACAACTCCAAGTTGATTTTGGTAATTTTAGACAATACTACAGTTGCTATGACCGGGAATCAAACGACACCGGCTAATGATCACAATCAAATTGGAGAGGAAACAAAACCCATTGAAATAGAAGGTGTTATTAAGGCTTTGGGCGTAGATTTTTTAAGGATTCGCGATGCCTACGATATGGATGGAATGATCGAGGATCTAAAAAGTGCCAAAGATTTTGTTTTAAATAGCAAGTCCCCAGCTGTTTTGATCTTTAGGCATCCTTGCGTGTATTCGGGTGAAGGATTGAAGAGCAATGTAAGGTTTAAGGATGTCTATGTTGACGAAAATCTGTGTACAGGTTGTAAGGTTTGTGTAAAGCAGTTTGAGTGCCCATCTTTGATTTTTGATGAGAACAAAAAGAAGGTTTTTATAGATGTGGCTACGTGTATTAAGTGTGGCCAGTGTGTTAAGAGTTGTCCGTTTGATGCCATAAAGGTGGAGCAATGAAGCTTGTGATTTTGGGCGTTGGCGGCATGGGGGCTATATCTTTATCCAAAATCATAGCTCAGATGAGCATAATTAAGGGCTTATCGGTTAGATCAAGCGAAATACACGGCATGGCAAAGAAGGGTGGCCTTGTTGAAGTGCAAATGAAGATTGGGGAAGGGAAAAGCGGCGTGGTTTTGCAAAAGACTGCTGATTTTGTGTTGGTTTTGGATGAAGCTTATTTGGAATACGGAGAGGCTTTTCTAAAAGATAAATCGTTTGGCTTGATAGCCTTAACAGGTGAAGACAAAAGGTGGGTGGTAGAGAATTTAGGAGATGTACGGTTCGCTAATGCTTTAGTGTTAGGCAAATTTGTTAAACAACAAGATCTATTTACAAAGGATGATGCGATCAAAGTATTGAAAGGGTTTAAAACTTTTGAAAAAAATAGAATAGCTTTTGAGAGGGGTTTGGTATGATTTTTAATAAAAAAATGGAAACGTTGCCAAGGGAGGAGCTTGAAAAAATTCAGCTTGAGGGAATCAGAAGAACATTGTCAAGAATAAAGTCTTCAAACTCTGTGTTAAAAGAGAAGTATAAGGATATTGAGCCAGAGGATATAAAGAGTCTCGATGACTTAAAAAAGTTACCGTTAATTGAGAAGGACGATTTGAGAAGGGCTTATCCCTTTAGTCATATAGCTGTAGAAGATGACGATGCTTGGATGAGGATGCATATGAGTTCGGGCACAACCGGTACGCCCGTTATTAACGTGATGACAAGATCTGATATTGAGCAGTGGGGCGAAATAATGGCAAGATGTTACTATGCCGCCGGTGTTACAAACAAAGATAGGATTCAGATAACACCGTCTTTTGGCCTGTTTAACGGCGGTTTTGGCTTTCACTACGGTGCAGAGAAAATTGGGGCGTTTATTATACCAATTGGCACGGGTAGAAGTAGGCTTCAGCTTCAGTTTTTGAGGGATTTAGGAACAACGGTGATCACGGCTATAGCCTCTTATCCTTTAAGGCTAATTGAAGTGGCAAATGAGATAGGTTTTGATTTTCGCAAAACGAACTTGAGGGTCGCTATATTAGGTGCTGAGACGTGGTCAGATGAGATAAGGAAGAGGATAGAAAGCGAGATGAATGTTGATACCTACGACATCATTGGTATGACAGAAAGCGGCGGTGTTGGAATGGGTATAGATTGCGAGGCAAAAAACGGCATACACGTTTGGGAAGATCACTATGTAGTTGAGATTATAGATTCTGAGACAAAAGAGGTCGTTGAAGATGGTGTTGAGGGTGAAATGGTCATAACGACGCTTACACGCGAGGGTTTGCCCCTTTTGAGATACAGAACAAGGGATATAACTAAGATTTTAAGCAGGAACAAGTGCGACTGCGGTAGAACGCATTTAAGGATTGATAGAATAAAGGGCAGAACCGATGATATGCTAAAGGTTAAAGGTGTCAACTTCTATCCTTCACAGATTGAGGCGATTTTAATGAAGTATAAACAGCTTTCGCCTTATTACCACATTGTCCTTGAGAAGGTGAAGGGTAAGGGAAGTATGACCATAGTGGCAGAAAGGAGGAATGGTTTCAGTTCTGAGGATCTGGATAGGCTAAGTAACGAGCTTTACGACTTTTTGGGCTTCCACTGCCATATACAGATAGTTCCAGAGGGTACGCTTGAGAGACCTCAAGGCAAAGCGGTTAGGGTGATCGATAAAAGGATTAAATAATTTATCGAATGTGCCGACATATAGATTAGAGGAAACAGAACAGGAGGCCGGATGAACGCGGGTGGTATTGTTTTCACCTTGCTTGCAGTTGTTGGAGCCTTTGTTTACGAAGGTGGAAATCCTGCCGTTTTGATACAGATTGGCGAATATATGGTTTTGATAGGTGCTTTTTTTGGTATGCTTCTGTCGTCCGCATCTCCGACCGCCTTAAAAGGTGCATTTGGCGTCATTTTAGGCATTGCAAAGCCCGATCCATACAACAAGAAAAACTATCTGGAATTGCTAAAAATCATCTATGATTTGTCAACAAAGGTTAGAAAGGATGGTATTTTGTCTCTTGAAGCTGTGGTGGATGACCCCGAGTCTTCCCCAATTTTGCAGGATGCATCGTTCTTTTTAAAAAACAAGGAAGCAAGGGCTTTACTTATAGACGCTCTGCGTAGCATTGTTACTGGTATTGAGGTAGAAAAACTCGATGAGATGCTGGATACAAATATTGAGGTCATAGAAAAGGAGATCTCAGCACCACCAAAGATGGTCGGACATTTGGCAGAGTCCATGCCTGGTATGGGTATTGTTGCAGCCGTTATGGGTGTTATACTTACTATGGGTGCTTTGGGTGGTTCTATTCTTGTCATTGGTGAACACATTGCTGCCGCTCTGACAGGTACATTTCTTGGTTTGCTCTTGTGTTACGGCATATTTGGTCCAATGGCAAAGTACGCGGAGTTTAAGAATGAAGACATGATAGCTTACCTTAGGGCATTGAAAACAGGGATTATATACATAGCAAAGGGTGATGCGCCGATCATTGCTATGGAAGCAGTAAGGGAAAGTATTCCACCACTTGCAAGGCCTGAGTTTGACGAAGCCGAAAATTTTGTAAAGGGTAAGTGATATGGCTGAAGAGAACCCCGAAGGTGGAATAGTAAAAAAATGCAAGAAACCCAAATGCGAAGAGGGTGGCGGTAGTGCTTGGGAGGTAGCCTACGGTGATTTTATGACATCCATGATGGCTTTTTTTCTTGTCATGTGGTTGATCGCCGCCACAAATGTCAAGCAGAGAAAGATCCTCTCCACATATTTTACACAGCCGGGTGCGACATCCCTGACTGAAGGTTCTTCAATGCTCCCCTCAAAGGGTGTTTTTAATATCGGTTCGAAGAGTTTAACAATTTCTCAAAGGATACCAGAAATGCCTCTACCTTCTACAAAACCACAAAAAACGATGCATGGCAGGGGTTTGATACCGAAGATATTGAGAAAAAGTGGTGGTGGTGTTGGTCAGAATAAACAGGCTTTGAATTTGTATATGATAATGAAGAAGATTCAGCAGGCAATTGCAAGTAGGAAGGAACTTTTGCAGTATAGAAACCAGATAAAAATGGAGATTACGGAGCAGGGGTTGAGGATAGTCATTTTTGATAAGAACAAAAGGCCCATGTTCTATCCCGGATCCGCACAGCTTGAACCGTGGGCAAAAGAAGTGCTTGACATTGTTGCGAAGCAACTTGCATCGATATCGAATAAGATCGTGATCGAGGGTCATACGGATGCCCATCCCTACGTTGTTGGAAATTTAAGCAATTGGGATCTCTCAACGATGCGCGCCAATGCGGCAAGAAGGGAACTGCAAGCAAACGGCGTTGGTATGGATAGGTTTGATAGCATAGTCGGTTATGGAGCCACGCGCCCCGTTCCTGGTACAAATCCGGATGATCCGATAAACAGACGCATTGTCATACTTGTTAAGAAAATCTAACCTATGATTTAACATCTAATTTTCTACATTATATTAAATTTGTTAAGCACATATAATTGTTGACAAGTATATTTCATTTGTTGTATATTTAGGATGAAGCTTTATACATAATTTCATAAGGGGGTTTGATATGGGTAAGCAAAAGGGGGTCATTGAATCCAAGTTAAAGGAAACAAGGGTCTTTTATCCTTCAATCGAATTTTCCCAAAAAGCAAACGTGGACGCGGATGAATATGAGAGGCTAAAGCGTTGGTCAGAAACTGATTGGGAGGGCTTCTGGCGTTACTTTGCTTTGAAAAAGATTGATTGGTTTAAACGATTTGATGAGGTCTTTGATGGTTCTAACCCACCGTTTTATAAGTTCTTTGTTGGTGGTAAACTCAACGTTTCGTACAACTGTCTCGATAGGCATGTTAGGAGCTGGAGAAAGAACAAGGCTGCCATCATTTGGGAGAGTGAAAGCGGAGAAACGCAGGTTTTAACGTACCAACAGCTGTATATAGAGGTTAACAAGTTTGCAAGCGTCCTGAGGACTTTGGGTGTGAAAAAGGGTGATAGGGTCTTGATTTATATGCCTATGATCCCAGAGGCTGCTATTGCCATGCTTGCCTGCGCAAGAATAGGGGCGATCCATTCCGTTGTGTTTGGTGGTTTTTCCTCTGAGGCTTTGAAAGATAGGATTGAGGATGCAAAGCCCAAAGTCATTGTAACGGCTGATGGCGGTTTTAGGAATGGTAAGGCTGTTCCTTTAAAGAGTAATGTCGACGAGGCTATGGAAAGGGTTGAGCATAGGGTTAGCTATGTTGTTGTCGTTCGCCACATAGATAGAGACATTCACATGAAGCCGTTGAGAGACTTTTGGTATCAGGATTTGATGGGCGACCCTGACTATGCCCAGATTTACTGTGAGCCTGAGCATGTGGATTCTGAGGATCCGCTGTTTATCCTTTACACCTCGGGTTCAACAGGCAAGCCAAAGGGCATTGTGCATTCATCAGCCGGCTATTTGCTTTGGACTATGCTCACAATGAAGTGGGTATTCGACATAAAGGATGAGGATACGTTCTGGTGTACGGCCGATATTGGGTGGATTACGGGGCATTCGTACGGCGTTTATGGTCCTTTGGCCTTAGGTGCTACAACCGTGATGTACGAGGGTGTCCCCACGTATCCAACGCCTGCGAAGTGGTGGGAACTCGTGGAAAAACACTCGATAAACATTCTGTACACTGCTCCTACGGCCATTAGGGCGTTGATGAGATTGGGAAATGATTGGGTTTTAAAGCACGATTTGTCTTCTTTGAGGCTGCTTGGCACGGTAGGGGAGCCCATAAATCCCGAAGCATGGATGTGGTACTATCAGATCGTAGGTAACGAAAAAGCACCTATAGTGGATACATGGTGGCAGACGGAAACAGGCGGCCATATGATAACCACAGTACCAGGTGCACAGTTTACAAAGCCTGGATCGGCAGGAAAGCCTCTGCCGGGTATATTTGCAGAGGTTGTTGATATGGGAGGGAATCCCATTAATGACCCGGATAAAGGTGGATTGCTTGTTATAACGAAGCCATGGCCATCAATGCTCAGGGGCGTATGGGGTGATGACAAGAAGTACATAGATGTTTATTGGGCGAGGTTTAAGGATAAAGGCTATTACTTTGCCGGTGATGGCGCAAGGAAAGATGAAGACGGCTATTTCTGGATCATGGGTAGGGTGGACGACGTACTGAATGTATCTGGACATAGAATTGGTACGATGGAGGTAGAAAGCGCCCTTGTTTCCCATGAGTATGTTGCTGAGGCTGCCGTTGTGGGTAGGCCAGATGAGATCACGGGAGAGGCAATAGTTGCCTTTGTTGTCTTGAAAGAGGGTGTTGATAAGTCAAGGCATGATGAACTTGTCAGAGAGCTCAGGGATCATGTTGGTAGAGAAATAGGCCCCATTGCAAAGCCCAGCGAAATAATATTTACCGATGCCCTTCCAAAGACCCGATCAGGCAAGATCATGAGAAGGTTGCTTAAGGACATCGCTGCGGGCAGAAAGATTGAACAGGATATATCCACACTTGAGGATGTATCTGTTTTGGAGAAGCTCTCGGAACTCAGGGATAAACTAAGGGAAGAGATGAACAAGGGTGAAAATGGTAATAGCGGTTAAACAGAAGAAAGGAGTCTAAAATGTCTACAAACGGTATGATTATAAAGGTCTCTGAGGAGTTTAAAAGAGAGGCCAATCTGAAGTATGAGGAGTATTTAAAGCTAAGTAAATGGGCTCAAGAGGATTTTGAGGGTTTCTGGGATTACTTCGCCAAGAAGGAGATAAGCTGGTTTGAGCCTTACAAACAGGTTTTGGACGATTCAAATGCTCCGTTTTACAAGTTCTTTGTCGGCGGAAAGCTCAATATGTGTTACAACTGCGTCGATAGGCACGTAACGACAAGGAAGAAAAACAGGGCTGCTATAATTTGGGAGAGTGAACAGGGTGAAACGAGGATTTTGACCTACAGGGAACTGCAGTATCAGGTCAATAAGTTTGCCAATGTTTTGAAGACATTGGGCGTTAAAAAGGGAGATGTTGTTGTTATTTACATGCCCATGATTCCTGAACTGCCCATTGCCATGCTCGCCTGCACAAAGA
>WFQR01000143.1 GCA_015486955.1 Hippea sp.
AGGAAAAGGATTTAGCCTTGCTTGGTTTTGCCGCCTCACCGTTTACACTCTTGTGCTACGTGTTCGGGGGAAGCGAATTCTCAAATTTGAGAACGTTTATGAAAAATAACGAAAAGGAGTACTTTGAGATTGCAAGTAAAATAACAGACCTGACTATTGACTACCTAAACAAACAACTCGAAGCAGGTTGCGACGCCGTGCAACTGTTTGACACCTGGGCCGGGATTCTTTCCAAAGATGATTACAAAAGATACGTATTGCCGTTTGTTAAAGAAATCTCAAAACGCGTCAAACCCGCTATTTACTTTATAAAAAACTCTTGCCACCTAAACGATTTTTTAAAAGAGCTCGATTTTGACTGTTTTAGCATAGACTGGCGCTCATCACTGAGAGGCATACACAAGATCACAAAAAAAACTGTTCAGGGTAATCTGGATAACACGGTGCCACTTGCAAATATAGATGTTGTCGAAAAAGAGACACTAAAAGTGCTTTCTGAAGCAAAAGACATACCTCATATCTTCAATTTAGGTCATGGCATACTACCACAAACCGACCCCGACAATATAAGATTCATTGTTGATTTGGTTCATGAAAAAAGCTTTAACTGAACTAACACTTGCAAACTTGGGTTACGTCGAAAAAATCACAGATATACCCATATTTCTATTCAACATGTTCAACGACTACAACATCATACCCATAAAACAGCCCTTCAAGTCAATTTTAGCTGCTTTTATAACGCTTTTAAGGGCAAAGGAGACATACAAAATTCTAAAAATCAAAAAATCGCCACTAAAAGTGATATCTCAACAGCAGGTAGAAAAGCTAAGTAAAAGAATTGGAATAGAAGTTAGAGCTAAATTCTCATACTCATGGCCATTTTTAAAAAATGAAACGGCTGTCATACCCATGTTTAACTTTTTCTCTTACACAACGCATGGAAAAATCTTTAAACACTCAAAAAAGGTCGCCCCACCCTTTTGCATCTACCCAGAATTCTTTGACTTAGTGGAAAATTACATAGAAAAGGCGAAAAAGGATTGCTCAAAGGAGTGTGCCATACTGCTTTCTGCACATTCACTGCCATTAAAACTCTTAATCCAAAGAAAAGACCCATACAAACACGATTTAGAGGTATTTTTGAATTATCTAAGAAAAAGGCTTAAACAACCAGTTTTCCTATCGTTTCAATCAAAATTGGGGCCAGTGGAGTGGCTCAAACCAACGACAGAGGAAACCATAATAAAACTATCAAAGCAGTTCAAAACCATAATTATTGTCCCCATAAGTTTTTCAACGGATAACACAGAAACGGTTTACGAAATAGACATAACTTACAAGAATTTGGCTTCAAAATTGGGTCTAAATCTTATTCGCGCCGAATGCTTTAACAATAAAGAGGAATTCATAAACCTACTCGCAATTGTTTATAGTTCCTTTTTTAGATAGAAATTCTCTAAATTTCTCTATCCACTTGGCATTATCTGTATCATATTTCAAAAACTCAAGAAGGTCAACTACGCGCTGGACAGTAACAGAATTTAGGTAGTGTTCTATAGAACACGCATCATCTACAGCGATAGAATTTTCAACCTGCAAAACCTTTACCAAAAACTCGGTTAGAATTTCATGTCTATTCTTAAGTTGTTTCCCTACTCTCTCTCCCAATTCAGTAATTTCTATGTATCCATAATTTTCATGTATAACTAAACCTTTATTTTCCAAATTTTTAACAGCGTTTACTACAGAAGGCATTTTCACGTTTAAGTGCTTTGCAAGGTCTCTCACCCTTACAACTTTGTTGGTTTGAGCAATATTATAAATAGCCTTCATATAATCTTCAACAGATGGCGATAGATCTGGTTTATCCATACCAGTATTATAAACAAATGTTCAAAATAATCAAGCTAATTTTCAAGCTTGGGGGGCTCTTCTTCTAACTCTACCCTTTCTATCCGCTCAAATTGATCAGAGATCTTCTTCGTCGTAATATGGATTTTGCCCGCATCATCATGTAAACGTTCAATGTCTTTAATAAGCTTTTCCCATCGCTGCCTGTACAAAGAAAAGTTCTTTGAAAGCTTAACCAACTCTTCTTGGATCTTTTCAGCCTGCTTTTTCGTCTTAATATCCCTAACAACAACCTGAACGGTAGTCAAAAGAGCCATTAGTGTCGTGGGTGAGGCAATCCAAACGTTTTTCCTGCGTGCATAATCAATAACATCGCCACAATACGCATTGACAAAAGCAAAAATCGCCTCAGCGGGCAAAAACATAATGGCCATCTGTGCCGTTACACCCCTTACGATGTATTTATTTGCTATGTCGTCTATATGTTTTTTCAAATCAGCCTTAAACGCACTCTCGTAGCGCACTCTATCTGCATCTTGTGCTTGCGTCAACCGAATGTAATTCTCAAGGGGAAATTTCGAATCTATGGGGATTATACCCATCTCCGGGGCTTTTACTATAGCGTCTACAACATAGCGTTTACCATCGTTCTCAATGGGGTACTGGATATCGTAAAGCTCCCTCTTTTCGCCGAACACTGACATCAAAATACTCTCAAGCCTAACCTCGCCAAAAACACCGCGCCTCTTTTTATCATCAAGTATCTTTTGTAAAGATACAACCTCACCAGACAGCTCTTCTATCTTCTTCTGCGCCTCAGATATCTTAGCTATACCTTCAATTATATCCTTAAACGTCTTATCAACGTTCTCGAAACCCTCTTTCAGCCTTCCCTCTACCCTGTCGCTGATTTGCAACAATTTCTCCTCAACCGTCTGAACTAACTTGGCAATGTCCTCATGGTTCTGATCCCTTTGCTTGTCCAAAGAATTTGTAATCTTAACTGTGATATCATCGAATTTCTCTGTAATCTCCTTAAAGCCTTTGAAAAGCTCGTCCTTGAGGGTAATCCTTAAATCCTGAACACTTTTTGATACGTTATTGTACAGATTTGCATTCTGCTCAGCCTGTGATTTGCTCTCCTTTGTCAAATCGATCAACGTGCTATTTACTCTTTCTGAGATCTTACCCACGCTTAATTTAAGGTAGATCAAAACAGAGAAAACGGCAACCGCTACAACTGCGGCTGCTATCAAAACATACGTTTCCATTTTACTTTTTCACCTCTTTGCCTAACTTCGACTCAATGGAGGCAATCTTTTGCTTCATCCTATTCGATCTGTTCTTCCTTATGTCAAACTTTACGGTGGAGTAGATCCTGTTGCAATCGGGCTCAAGGACCTCATAGGACTTTTTTAAAACCTCCAAAGCCTTATCCATTGTTTCGGTCTCAAAGACCGTGCCCATTGGCGTAAGTTTATACTCAACGCCACTTTCATCAATGACCTTTATGATTCTTGAAACGTAGCTGCTGACACTTTCGCCCTTATCCGTAGGAAATATAGCAAACTCAACCAAAACCGACATACAGTTACCTCCTTAGCTGCTTTAAAAGCTTATTTACAACAAATATATCACAAATTAGATTTTCTTTACAAGTATGACAATACGCCTGTTTATCGGATCTGTTGGATTAGTTCCTGGAACAGGCCTTGTATCTCCGTAACCAACTATACTATCAAACCTATCAGCACTAACACCACTTGCCTGTACTTCTCTTCTTGCAGCATTTGCACGCATAGTAGATAAGTCCCAATTGCTTAAGTTGCCAACAACGTAAGGATGAGCGTCCGTATGCCCTTCTATAACTATTTTATTCGATATGGAGGCAAGTTGTTTTGCAATGATGTCAAGCACCTCTTTTGCCCACGGCTCAAGTTGGTCAGAGCCTGGATAAAACATCGGTCTCTTATTCTTATCAAAAATTACTATCCTCAAACCCTGCTCTGTTATCTCCATTTTTATCTGATTTCTATACTGCAACAGTTCCTTTTTACTAGCTATAGTTTGCTGAATCTTTTTCATTATCATGTACAAATTTAAAGCTTGTTTATTCTGGCCAACACCACCACCATTTTTCCTCAAAATTTTAGGTATCAAGCCTTTGCCATGCAATGTTCTCTGAGGTTTAGAAGATGGGAGTGGCATTTCTGGGATTCTCTGAGATATCGTAAGACTTTTTGAACCTACATTAAAAACACCTTTTGAAGGAAGCATGGACGAACCTTCTGTAAGGGATGTTGCTCCAGGTTGAGTAAAATACGTGGAAAGAATCTTTCTCTGCTTAACATTTGTAGCAGCGATAAGCCACATAACAAGAAAAAAAGCCATCATGGAGGTCATAAAATCGCCGTATGCTACCTCCCAAGCACTACCCCCACCCTCTTCGCACTTTGCTTTTTTACATTTTTTTACTATTCCACCTTCAGGGTTTTCTTCAGCCATGCTACTTACCTTTCACAAAGCTCTCTGCTTCGTCAAATTCAGGCCTTGCAAGTGGAGGAACACTTTCTCTGACGGCTTCCATTGCAATAATCGGCGCATCACCCTTTGCTATGTATATAATTCCCGTTTTTAAGGCCTTCAAGTAAGCTATCATATCTTCATTTTTGAATTCAGCATAGGTAGCCATCGGTCCGAATATGCCGTAACACAAAAGCAAACCAAGAAATGTACCTGTCAAAGCAGCAGCAATGTGCTCACCTATGACAAGGATTGAGCCACCCAAAGCACCCATTGTCAGAATAACACCCATAACAGCAGCAACAATACCCATACCAGGCATGGATTCTGCTAAGTTTCCAACCATTTTTGGCGGTGCTGAGATCTCCTTTTCTATCACCTCAATATTCGTATCCAGCATCTCGTCAAGCTTTTCTACTTCAATGCCTGTAACAATGCTACGTAGTGCATCTATTAGTAAAGCTCTCGCCTCTTTGTTTTTTAAAAAGAACGCTGCATCCTGTAGAATCGGTGAAGACTCAGGGTCATCTACTACAGCTTCAAGTGATAAAATTCCATCCTTCCTAACTTTTGTTGACAAATCATATACAACTTTCAAAAGTTCCAAATAGTTCTTTTTGTTATAAGGATCAGGCTTTGCAATACCTAAAATAACACCAAAAGCACCTTTTAAAGCCGTTGGGGATGCAGATGACAAAAGCATACCAAAAAAAGCACCTATTAAAACTATATACTCACCAATTTGTATCAAAACAGCTGGGTTTCCACCTTCGTAAACAAAGGCTCCTACAACTGCTATCAAGGTGAAGACAATACCGCCTGCGTTCATCCGGCCCCCTGATTAGTTTTCTCTAATCTATATGTCGGCAGATTCACTGAATTATTTAACCCTTTTGTCTATTACCCTAACAGCCTTGCCTTGAGGTCTTTCAAGCGTACCATCTGGAACTATCTGGATATGGCAGTGGAATCCCAAAAGGTCGTAAAGTTCGTTATTCAGCCTATCTAAGTCTTCAGAACTAAATCCGTTTCTCCTTTCAGCCACAATCGTCATGCTGCCCTTACCTTTTACTTTCTCAAGGACGATATTATAATAAGGCGAAAGCTGTTTGTACTTCATTAAAATTGCCTCAATCTGTGATGGATAGAAATTAACACCTTTAACTTTCAGCATATCATCTGTTCTACCCTTAATTCTATCAATTCTCAAGTGAGTTCTGCCGCAGTCACACCTATCCCTGCTCAAAATCCTCGTTATATCCCTTGTCCTATATCTCAAAAGTGGTAAACCTTCACGCGTAAGAGTCGTTATGACCATCTCTCCTTCGACACCGTCTTTAACTACCTCTTTTGTTTCAGGGTCTATAATTTCAACAACGTAGTGGTCCTCCCAAACGTGTATGCCGTTTTTTACCTCACAATCTATACCCATGCCAACACCGCCGCTTTCCGTCATACCAATGATGTCGTATGTATCCACGTCCATCTCGCTTTCTATTCTCTTCCTAATCTCATCAGACCACGTCTCTGCACCTAATATAGCAACCCTTAAATTAGTTTCGCGAAAATCAAAGCCTATTTCATCTGCCACTTCAATCAGTCTTAAAGGATAAGAAGCAATAGCTGTAATGGCAGTAGTGCCCAAATCCTTCAAAAATTGAAGTTGCAGCCTGCTCCTTCCTGCACCAATTGGAATAACAAACGCCCCAATTTTCTCCGCACCGTAGTGAAAACCAAATCCGCCGTTAAACAGGCCAAAAGACGGCGTTATCTGAATCCTATCTTTGCTTGCAACACCCGCTGCATAATAACATCGAGCCATTATCTCGCCCCACTGCTCAATGTCAGACCTCGTCATGACGTTAATGACAGGCGTCCCGGTCGTGCCAGAACTCATGTGCATCCTCATCCAAGCATCGTCATCCTCAACAGCTATGTGATTGAAAGGATACGCCCTTCTCAGATCGTCCTTTTCCATCAGGGGCAATTTCTTTAGATCATCAAGGCTCTTTATATCCTCTGGCTCGATATCCCTATATTTCTCTTTTAACACAGAGTTTGAAGACTTTATTCTCGACAATGTTCTTCTAATTCCCTCAAGCTGAATCCTTTCAAGCTCTTCCCTTGGCAATGTTTCCATTTTCTCATTAAAAATCATGCCAAACCCCTCTCAAAAGCTATTGTATTTTTTTCAAAAAACTTAAACTCCTTTAACGCTTTGATAGCATCATCTTTTGCAAAAAGGTCCTGGTATTTTACAAATCTACCTAACACTAAAGCACTTGAAAATCTCACATCCCCCAAATTATCGATGACCCATCTCTTATCTTCGTTTGTCAAAACTATCAAACCAACCCTATTATCCTTCAAGAAAGCCTCTCCATACCCCAAATAAGCTTCATCCAAAACCAAAACAAAATTAGCCGATTTTTGCAAAACAACGCCGCTTTTCCCTTCCCCAATCTTCATTTGCACTTCAACAAGGCCACCTTTCTTTGCCATGCCGTGTATTTCGCTTGATCTAATCGATAAGCCCTTAGTTGTGCTCATTTGGGCTATGATTTTGGATAAAGATATAGCCCCCATACCGCCAACACCCAAAATCACAAGCTTCATTGCTCCACCTTTATTGCATCAAACGGACAACTCTTAACACACTGGCCACACTTAATACACGTAACCACATCTATAAAAACCTTCTCTTTGTTCTCATCAAAAATCAAAGATGGGCACTCAAACTGCTTTACACAAACCTTACAACCTGTGCACAACTCCTTGTCAATATAGACATCTTTAAACCTCACATTGTTCTTCAAGCCTTCACCCGAATATACACAAGGGTGTCTAAAGATCAAAACAGCTGGGGATTTGCTATTCAAGACAAAATCTTTGGCACTTTTCAGGTCTTCAATCATTCCATCAATGTCGTAAGCATCTCGAACCCTTAAAAACTCTACCCCTAAAGCTTCCACAACTCTTTCAATCTCTATGGGTTTTGTTTTCTCGCCAGTTTGGCTATATTCATTGGCCGGCGTCGTTTGATTTCCCGTCATAGCAACCGTTGAGTTATCCAAAATTACCAAGATCAACTTGGAGTTGTTATGAACGGCATCGATCAATGCCGTTATGCCGCTGTGGAAGAACGTTGAATCACCAATTGTGGCAACAACAACCTGATCGCTTTTTCCAAAAAGCGAGAAAACCTTATCAAAACCAAATGCAAAGGAAACGCTCGCACCCATACAGTGCACAGTGTCAACGGCACCCAAATTCAAACCTAACGTATAGCAGCCAATATCACCCGTATAAATGGCGCTATTTCTAAAAACCTGCTTAATTACAAAAAATGCGCTCCTATGACCGCAACCGGGGCACAGCGACGGTCGTTTAAACGGCGGTGCAACAAAATCGCAGGATTTTCGATTCAAAATACCAGCTTTTGATAAAATCTCGCCAATCTTATCGATAGTTAATTCACCCTCATTTGAAACCAAGCCGCTTAACCGACCATCAATAGATGGCATTACCGTTTTCAGTTGCATCTCCAAAACGGGATACCCTTCCTCTATCACCAAAACCCTCTTGCAGCCTGCCTTATCTATGACTCCCTTTAGCTTCTCCACATCCAACGGATAGGGCATCCTTATGCGCAAAAGTTTTATTTTATCCTCCAAATTATTGTCTTTTACAATATCATAAAGATAGGCAAAGCTGACACCACTTGTTACAATCAAAATTTCGCCCTCAAAGTACTTTTCAAAGTCGGAAAACCAATCCAAATTTTTAATTCTACCTATTTTTTCATTGAGCTTCTTGTGTAAGATCAACCTAAAATGCGGTGTCGCAGCAAATCTATCCACATCCTTAACAAAATGGGGATTGACTTCTAAACCACCTATCTCGCCAATCTCAATATCCTCTCTCGAGTGCGAAACGCGTGTTGTAGATCTGATCATAACGGGAATTTCAAAGTCTCTACTCAAATGCAGGGCTCTTTTTGAAAACTCGTAGGCCTCTTTCGGCGTTGAAGGCTCCAAAACGGGGATTTTCGCAAAAAAGGCCAAAAAGCGTGAATCCTGCTCCGTTTGAGACGAATGGGGGCCTGGATCGTCCGCTACAACAACGACCAAACCGCTCGGTGCACCGGTCATTGCCGTGTTCATAAAGGGATCCATTGCAACGTTCAATCCGACCTGCTTCATAACAACGGCAGAGCCTATATGCGCATAGCTTGCAGCAGTTGCCTCCTCAAACGCAACCTTTTCATTTACAGACCAATCGAAATAACCCCTAATGCCAAATTTCTTCTTTATCTCTATTGCCATTGGTATAACTTCGCTTGAAGGCGTACCAGGATAACCTACGATGAATCTCGCCCCAGCCTCTATCAAACCGAAGGCAATTGCTTCATTTCCCGAAAGAAACAGTCTCATCTCACTCCCTCAAAAAACTACACCATTATCTAAAAAATGGTTTAATTTTCAAGATTTTATGTTATAAGCAGATCTCTTCTGTAAGCCTGAAGGTAGTTATGGGCAAGGCGCGTGGGCTCTGGAATTTTGTAACCCTTCAAGCACCTTATAGAGACCTCTAAAGCTGTTTCACAGGTTATATTGTTGCCCGGAGATACAAATATCGGTTTTGCATTCCTCTTTGATCTCAATACATATCCAACTTTTTCACCCTCAATTTCTACAGTCTCATAGGACAACGGCTTATTCTTAGGCTCTTTGTAATCCCCAATCAAAAAAGATTTTGCGCAACCTATAGACACACAATCCCTTAAAACACCAAAATGTGCAGCAATACCCATCCTGCGGGGATGTATTATACCCATACCGTCAAGCATGAACACATCAACGTGACTTTCCAATTTTTTCGCAACCTCCAAAGCAAGTGGCAGTTCCCTGTAAGCCAAAAACGTCGGTATATACGGAAAGTCAACCTTTTGAATCGCGTACTTCACCTCAATGACTTTTAAATCGCTTTTTAAATCCAGAACCACAGCACATGCTATACCATTCGTAGGATTTTTCCAAATGTCTAAGTACGTCAAATCAACACCGGCTACATAACGAATATCATCAAGCTTTAGTCTATCTCGTAAATTGAGCTTTTCCCTTAAAGAGAGCTGTTCTTGTTTTAGTGTTTCTAAATCCATTACCTTTTCACATAAACATAAACAGGCTCACCAAAGTACACATCCGCACTCTTTAGGTCAAACTTGATTCTAATGGGGATTTGTGGCTCCGTGTTGCATACGCTAAATAAATTCAAACCCCCAACCTTCTCAACAGTGCCGGCAAAAGCCTTCCTTTTTTGAGAATCAAATATCTCAATCCTTTCGCTTTTATAAACGTACTTAAGGTAATCCGGCGTAATGTAAGCCTTAATATAGATAGTGTTCGGATCATAGATATAAACCAAGACTGTTGTAGGCGAGACCGTATCACCTACATGAACCAAATCTTGGGCAACAACCCCATCAACAGGGCTTGATATACGCGTATAGGATAGCATGAGTTTAGAAAGTTTCACATCCTTCTGTATCACATCCAACTCTGCCTTCAACTGGGCATATCTATTGGGATCCGTGCTGTTGTCAACCTGATTGAGTTCTAACTCCATGCTCTTTAGCCTGCTCTCCTTCTTCTCAACCTCCGCCCTGTAGAGTGTGTCATCAATCAAAGCAATCAACTGCCCCTTTTTAACAACATCACCAGATTTTACGTACATCTTTGTAACCATACCCGTAACGTAGGTTGGAGATACACCAATAACCTTTGCCGATACAAATGCCCTTTTTATAACAATTCGCGAGAACCTGTTGTATAGATTGCTGTAAATTATCGGTATGGCAACAATTAAAATTATGGACAAAAGAACAATGCCAATATTGAGTTTCTTATTCATGAGAAATTAAAGGGGCTTGGGCCCCTCACCTCTGTATAGTTATAAAGATTTGAGCAGAACCCCTAACTATGTTCAAAAACAGAACGTTCTTATGTTTGTTCACATTCAAAATCCTTTTAAATTCATCCAAATTCTTAACCTTATCATAATCCGCTCTAATAATAACATCACCCGGTTGCAAACCAACAGCATAGGCAAAAGAGTCCCTTTCTACCTCAACGATAACAACGCCTTCCTTTTGTTTTATTCCATATTTGGCACGCAAGGATGGAACTATGTCCGCCACAGTAAAACCGTAAGGCGTCTTAAACACCCTAACACCGTTTTCTGCCATCTCGCCGCTTGTGGGTCTAACACCCAAAGTCACCCAAACCTTCATTGGCTTTCCGTCCCTAATGATCCCAAGCTCAACCTTTGTTCCAGGCCTCATCGTGAATATCATATAAGGCAGGTCGCTCGACGATCTTATTTTCTTACCGTTAACGCTGACTATTATGTCACCGGGTTTTAATCCTGCTTTATACGCAGGGCCATTCTTGAAAACCTGAGAAACAATGGCACCACCACTTATGCCTTTAAGACCCATACTACGTGCTGCCTCAGGTGTCAAGTTCTGTATCATCACACCTAAATATCCCCTTTTAACCTTTTGACCTTTCATTAGGTATGGGAGTTCTGATTTAACCATATTAATGGGGATTGCAAAACCAATACCCTGACCGCCTTCAACAATCGCTGTATTTATGCCTACAACCTCACCCTTTAAATTAAGCAAAGGTCCTCCAGAGTTGCCGGGATTTATCGCTGCATCCGTTTGCAAAAAGTGATCATACGGCCCTTCTCCTATCACCCTACCCTTTGCACTGATAATTCCGGCTGTTACCGTTCCATTCAAACCAAAAGGGTTTCCAACTGCCACAACCCAATCACCAACCTCTATGGTATCAGAATCACCAAGGGGGAGTGTCGGCAAAGGTTCCTTGGGATCTATTTTTATCAAGGCAATATCTGCTTTGGGATCAGTGCCAACAACCTTGGCTGTATAAGTATCCTGGTTCTTAAGCAGCGTAACCCTGATAACAGAGGCGCGCTTTATGACATGGTAGTTTGTCAAAATATAACCATCCTTCGAGATGATAAAACCTGAGCCCAAAGCGTGAACCTTTCTCTTTACGGGAAAGTTGTTGAAAAATTGGTTAAAGAACTGTTGGAAAGGATCATTGGGGCCAAAATCAAAGAACGGATTCGTTTGAGTTTCAACAATCTGTGTTGTACTGATATTCACAACTGCGGGCAGGGCCTTTTTTACAACATCTTTAATATCCGGTAAACAGGCTGCAAAGACGTTTGAAGTAAAAAGAAAGATCAAACCAAGTATTATATAGATCTGCTTTCTTAATAGCATCCTTCTCATAAACACCCCCTAAAAACACTTTTTTAAATAATAAACCTTTAATCTAAATTTTTAAAGTTTTTTCCAAAATTGCACCTAATAGTATCACATTCCAAAGCAAAAACAGCCACAAAAGAACAGAGGGAACGATAGCAACAGCTCCGTAGATCTTGTTATAGGAAAACAGAGAAAAGTATATCCCCATGCCAAACTTTAAAAGAAACACATTTACCGTAGTTATCAGGGCACTAAGGATCACATTCTTAAAACCTACCTCTTTTGGTTTTGAGATATAAAACAGTGATGAAAGCATTATAAACCAAATTATAAAGGGCAATATCTTAACATAGATGCGATCGGCTATGTGTGGAGCAAAGTAAGGAATAACAACCTTTAGGGCCAATGCTATAGATATAATCGTGGCAACGGCAACGAGGTTTAAAAGAAAGAAAAAAGCCCCTTTTAAAATATTGAATTTTTTCGGAGACGAAAGTATGTCATTAATAGCCTTCATAAAGCCCAAAATCAAGCTTATCATGGAGAGAGAGAATATGATCGAGTTTAAAAGCTCCATGCCAGAGAGATTTTTCAAAAAAACATCAAAGTAATGGGAAATCTGGCCCGAATAGGCGGGAATTATTTTTACAAGCATGGACTTAATATACGGAACCTTTTCCTTAACAAAGGGAACTTTTGATAAAACAAAGATAACGGTGTACAAAAAAGGAACAATATTCAAGACCGTCAAATATGTTAAAAATGCACTCCACAAAAAGACGTTTTTCTCTTTGTATATCTTGAAGGTCTCTTTAACCCGAATAAACGACATCAAGCAATTTTTTAAATCTTTTTAGGCTTTCATCCTTACCCAAAACCATGAGCATCTCATAAATTCCTGGACCAATGGTTCTACCGGTTAAAGCAATCCTAACCGGTTGGGCGAGTTTAACCATTTTTAGATCAAACTTCTCCATAGTTTTTTCAAAAGCGCTCTTTAAATCATCCTCTTTGGAAAAATCTGCTTCTTCAAGCTTTTTATAAAGGTATTCAAGTGGCTCCTTTATGTTTTCTTTTAGATACTTCTTTATCCCCTTCTCTTCGTACTCTTGGGGCTCAACGCAGTAAAACCTAATTTCATCTGCAAGCTCGACCAACGTTTGGGCCTTCGTCTGCCTTGTTTTTATCGCTTCAATTAAGTAATCATCTGAAAACTCAAAGCACTTTTTATCAAGAAAATCCTTCAAGTAAACAAGTATATCTTCAGGCTCCATCATCTTCATATGCTCTGCATTCACCCAGATGAGTTTGTCGGGATTGAACACGGCCGCAGACTTGTTGAGCCTATCCAAAGAGAAATATTTAATCATCTCATCCCATGTAAAAATCTCCTTATCCCCGTATGAAAAACCCAACCTTAAAAGGTAGTTGACCAAAGCTATTGGCAGTATCCCCATGTCCCTATACTCTAAAACACTCTTAGCGCCGTGTCTCTTTGATAGCCTCGTTTTATCCTCACCCAAAATCATCGGCACGTGGGCATACTCAGGTGGCTCTTTGCCCAACAATCTATACAAAACAATCTGCTTTGCAGTGTTGGTCAGGTGATCATCACCTCTAATCACATGCGTAACACCACACTCAATATCATCCACAACGTTTGTAAAGTTGTACATAAACGACCCATCGGATCGCCTTATAATGAAATCGTCGAACTCCTTATAAGAAAAATGCAAATCACCGTGAACGTGATCGTGAAAATCTATATCTTCCTCTATCAACTTTATCCTGACAACGTGCGGCTTATCGATAGGGTATTCCTTTAAATTCCTACAATGACCGTCGTAATGGGGGTTTTCTCCCCTTGCCAACTGTTCCTTCTTTAATTGCTCGAGTCTTTCTTTAGAACAGTAGCACCTGTAGGCCTTGCCCTCCTCAATCAATTTGTTCATATATTTTTCGTAGATTTCATTTCTCTGGCTTTGAAAACATATATCGTCCCACTCAAGCCCGCACCACTTCAAACCTTCCAAGATCGCCTGTGTATATTCATCCTTCGATCTTTCCCTGTCCGTATCCTCGATCCTTAAAATAAACTCACCGTTATTTGCTTTTGCAAAGAGGTAGTTGAATATGGCTGTCCTCAATCCCCCAATATGCAAATGGCCCGTCGGTGAAGGTGCAAACCTCGTCCTAACCATCACTTTTTCTCCTTTTTATTCGTATGTGACTTCTTTTCCTTCTTATTCGGATAGATCGTAACCTCTACCCGTTTAGTGCTATTATCAGCCTGGGACACCACATAATCCTTGTCAAGGTAATAGACAATTCTATCCGCCTCAATGTTGTTTTTACCTGACACCACTTTAGCATTGCCAATCAGGGTTACCATTGATTTGTTAGCCTCATAGATAGCTTTATCGCCCGTTGCCCTTTTATCCTCCTTTGTTATTATCACATGGCCCGTGCAGATGACTTTATCAATCTGACCAGTCTTTAAGTTCTTAATAACCTTCATTCTGTCTGATTTCAATGTAACATCGCCCCTTTTTGCAACAACATCGCCTTCAAAAATGTAGATCCCCTTCTTGTCAAACGCTGTCAATTTATCAGCCGTTATGTGAACGGGTAGATTTTTTTTACCAATATACTGCTTAGGGTTCACAGCATAGGAATTCACACCTAAAAAAACAGCAAATAACATAACAAACAAAATTCTAAACATCCATAGCCTCCAGCTCGGCCTTTATCTTTTCTAAAGCCTTTCTCCTATGGGAAAGCTTGTTCTTTAAAGAAGGTTCCATCTCAGCAAAGGTAAGCTCAAATCCATCGGGTATAAAAACAGGATCATAGCCAAACCCGTTATTACCCCTTGGTGCATATATAATTCTACCGTGAACATATCCTTCTTTTTGTATAACCCTCTCGCCCACAATTAAGACCATACAGCAAACAAAACGCGCTGACCTATCCTTTTTGCCCTTTAGCCTATTCAACAACTTTTCAACATTTGCACGATCCGTACCCTCAGCAGAGTAGCGAGAAGAGTAAATCCCAGGTTCACCATTCAAACTAAACACCTCTAATCCCGAATCATCAGCCAAAACGGGATAATCTACGTATTTCTTTAGTGCCCTCGCCTTTATTAGCGCATTTTCACAAAAACTATTGCCCGCCTCATTAGGTTTAAAATCTTTAACAAACTCCTTAGCGGGCAAAATTTCAAAACCGATTAAGATTTCCCTAATTTCTCTAAGTTTATGCTCGTTATTAGTCGCAACAACAATTACTCTATTTTCCAAAGGCATTTTTCCAGTCGCTTAAAAACCTCTCAAGACCAATATCCGTTAGTGGATGTTTAAACAACTTCTCCATAACACCTGGGGGTATTGTTGCAATGTCAGCGCCCATACGCGCCGCTTCAACAACGTGCAAGGGGTGTCTGATGCTTGCAACTATTATTTCACAGTCAAAATCGTAATTATCCAAAATTTCACGTGTAACGGCAATCAGCTCCATGCCATCGTGCGATATGTCGTCCAACCTACCAACAAAAGGGCTTATAAACCTCGCTCCAGCCTTTGCCGCAAGGAGAGCCTGAGCCGGTGAAAAGATAAGTGTCATGTTAACCTTTACACCTTTGTTTGCAAGCACATGCGTAGCTTTGATTCCATCCTTTGTCATCGGTATCTTGATAACAATATTTTCGTGGAGTTCAGACAACTTTAACGCTTCCTGAATCATACCCTCACTGTTTGTGGATAAGACTTCAGCAGATACAGGCCCATCAACAATCTGTGTAATCTCCTTAATAACACTTTCAAAATCCCTGTCCTCCTTGGCAATTAGGCTCGGATTTGTTGTTACACCGTCCACAAGCCCCATATCGGCAAAGCGCTTGATTTTCTCAATATTGGCCGTATCCAAAAAGAATTTCATGAGCTTTCCTCCTTCAGGGAATCCAGTATATTTTTGTTTATGCCAAGCAAGAACATTATAAATATTATAACTTCAGCATCACCAACGTTGTGCTCAAAAAAACCACCGATCAAAAAGGCAATAAAACCCATTGTTAAGCCTAAAACTACACCCCTGTAAAATTCGTTGTCTGTCTTTCTTAAGAAAACAAAATTCCTATACAAAACATAAATCCATAAATACAGCCAAATCAAAAGGCCAACAATTCCCCATTTTAGAAGTATTTGTAAATACTCATTGTGAACTGCACTAAAAAAATGCGATTGTACATTTCTATTCCCAAATATCTTTATAACGGACTTCACTAAATAAGGTTTTAGAAAGTGAAACAAATTCCCGCTTCCACATCCAATAAGTTTGTATTTTAAATCGTAATGCTTATATAAATCCAACCCAGCCTCCCACAGGGCTATCCTATCCATAGCTGAAGTATCGTGTCTATACCTAACTATAGATTCAATCCTTTTGTGAACAGAAGGAACAAACTCATAAAGACTAAAAGCTAAAGTAAGAACAACAATAGGCACGAAAACAAACGCCTTCCTCTTCGAGTAAATGAGTGGCATTAACAAAACAGCAAAAAAGCTGCCAATCCAGTAAGACCTGCTGAAATTAAGAACTAAAGCAGCAAAACCTGTTATAGCCACAAACGCAAAGAACATCCTCATTATCTTTTTTTCAAATATAGACAGAGAAAAAAACAGTAACGTAGCTGGGGCAATAATTCCAGCAGTTGTTAATGGAGCACTGAAAAGACCTATAGCCCTTATCGGCCTCGAGAAAAAATGTATGTGCTTAAGCTGGTATAAATGCACATGATTTATCCTTATGCCCGTAAAAGCTTGCAGTATAACCGCAAATGAGGAAATAATGCCAGCAACACCCAAGATTATCAGTACTGTTTTAATCTTGCTTCTGTCCACTCGCGACACAACAAAGTAAGGCAAGAAATGCCATAGATAATGGGAGTTTTTTAGACTTTTAAAAGGGTTAATAGAAAGAACTGAAGACAAAAGACCAATAAACGATACACTTAAAACTCTTAAATCTAAATCCTTCAACTTAATTTTTTTTGCACATAGAATTAAACCTATTACGCCAACCGCAATTGAAACATGGTCAAATGCTACGGAAAGTGGCGTAGCAATGCTTAAAAGAATCGCAGATATAACAAGAAAGATCATTTTTTGCTGCTATACTCCTTTTTGCACTGTTCAGAGCAGAAATACAAAACCTCTCCGTTGAGTTTTATCTTTTTAACTGCATCGCTTTTTGGTAAATAAACACCGCAGTTTAGACACTTAACAAGCACATCTGGATTATTAGCATCTCCTTTTCTCTTGTTCTTTGGCGGAAATAGCACATCAAGAACATTATCCACACGTTTTTTAAATGAATATAAGATAACAAACAAAAACAGCAGGAAAAGAAAGAATAAAAGCTTAAACATCAGCTCAACAATCCATTCACAATAAACTCGGCAGCCTCATCCTCTGTCAATCCTTTAGCCATCAATGTTTCAAGCTGGGC
>WFQR01000144.1 GCA_015486955.1 Hippea sp.
CTTGAACGTGTACTTCGGCAAAGGGAAACATCTCTTTCAGTGTGTCTTTTGTGTCCCTGCTTGAAACGATGTGGATCTTGTATTTTTCTAACGCCTTAATGACATAAAAAATTAACGGTTTCCCACATATATTGTGAAATATTTTGCTCGTCTTGGATTTCATTCGGGTTGATTTACCCGCTGCCAAGATTACAGCTTCCATAAAAACCTCCATTAGTGTCTAAAGTGTCTTGTGTGTGTGAAAATTAAGGCTATTCCATGCTCATCTGCTGCTTCGATTACCTCTTTGTCTCTAATTGAGCCCCCTGGTTCGGCTATGGCTTTTACACCAATTTCACTTGCAAAGTCGACCGAATCTCTGAACGGGAAAAATCCATCCGATGCCATGACACAGTCGTTTAAGTCGATGTTTAAGTCTTTAGCCCTTTGAGATGCGAATTTTACAGAATCCACCCTTGAGGTTTGCCCTGCTCCAATAGCAAGTGTCTTTTTGTCCTTTGCATATACTATTGCGTTTGATTTAGCGTATTTTGCAACCTTGAATGCAAATTTCAAATCTTCTATCTGATCCTCTGTTGGTTTGACCTTTGATACAACTTCAAAATCAAAATCATCTTTTGCGTCACTTTCTTGGACGAGGTATCCGCCGAGTACACTTCTGATCTCTGTAAACTCAAGGCTCACCTTTGGTACCTTGATTACCCTTAGGTTTTTCTTTGTTTTTAGCAATTCCAGTGCCTCTTCTTCATAGTCAAACGCCACCACTACCTCGTAAAATCGCTCTGTAATCAACTTTGCTACATCTTTGTTTAACTTATCGTTTATTCCAATTATACCGCCGAAAGCACTTACGGGATCACATGCCAAAGCATTGAGGTAAGCCTGTGTTTGATCGTTGGATTGAGCTACGCCACAAGGGGTATTGTGCTTTATTATCGTGCAGGTTGTTTTGTCAAAGTCCAAAATCATTCTGTAAGCCACGTCAATATCCAGGATGTTGTTGTACGAAAGTTCCTTGCCGTTCAATTGCTCTAAGTTTGCTATTCCCTTCATTAAGGGGTTATAACCAAAGTATGCCCTTTGGTGCGGATTTTCACCGTACCTTAACCCTTGTTTGACCTTTATTGCTATGCCTTTTTCCTTAAAGAGGTTGTTGCCTGACAGTTTATCGACAATAATCCCGTCATAGTAGGACGTTTTGGCAAATACCTTTAGGGCAAACTCCTTGCGCTTTGCTTCATCTATACTGTCAAAGTTCTCCATTATCCATTCATAATCGTCGGGATCGCACACGACGAGCACGTCTTTGAAGTTCTTTGCTGCAGCCCTCAAAAGCGTAGGTCCACCAATATCTATGTTTTCTATTAAATCATCTTCATCATCCGTCTTTATTGCCACATCCTCAAATGGATAGAGGTTTACAACAACGACTCGTATATCAAATATGTTGAGCTCTTCTATTGTTTCTTTATGTGCTGGATCGTTCCTTTTAAACAGTATGCCGCCGTGTATTTTGGGGTGCAGTGTCTTTACACGCCCATCTAACATCTCCTTAAAACCCGTGTACTCTTCCACCTTAATCGTTTCTATGCCGTTTGAGTTTAACAGTTTTGCAGTCGAGCCCGTTGACAGGATCTTAAAACCTTTGTCATTTAGGAATTTTGCAAAAGTAACTATACCCTCTTTGTTGTAAACACTAATTAGTGCAGCCTTCTCCATTTTTACCCCCTTTTAAAAAATTATCAGTGATTTAATGTTATGTCAAATTAAAAGAAGTAGTGGAAAACCCAGTCTAACCTCCCGTGTTTTATGAAGTAGATGCCGCTATACTTCATAACCTCCTTAATTTTTTGCCTCATCTCTGGTTTATAGCAATGAACCTTGCAATGCTTACATTGGGGCTTTGGGTCAAGGGGGCAACTGTGGAGGCGCTTTAGGGAGTATTGCAAGAGTTCATAGCACTCCTTACAGTACCCATCCTTGTGCTCAGGAATGCCCTTTTTTAAATGGTTGTTTTGACAATATACCTGGATGAACTTCCTAAGGATCCTCTCATCCTTTTTTATCCTTTTTTCACGCTTCATAGATGCTTGTAAGCTTTGTTGCCAATATCGGTCCTATAGTGCATTTTGTCGAAATTTATGAGTTTTATCGCATCGTATGCCTTTTTTTGCGCCTCTTTAAAGTCCTCGTCCATGCCAACAACATTTAGAACTCTACCACCGTTTGTTACTATATTGCCGTTTTCATCGAACTTTGTCCCTGCATGAAATACAATAACATCGTCCAACTTTTCTACATTGTCTAAACCCGTTATCACCTTGCCCTTTTCATAACTCAACGGATATCCACCACTTGCCAGAACGACGCATACGGCATACTCACTTTTCCATTTTAAACTGTAGTCATTTAAATTCCCCTCTACTGTCGCAAGCATGATCTCTACTATGTCGCTCTCAAGGAGCGGGA
>WFQR01000145.1 GCA_015486955.1 Hippea sp.
CTATGCCAGGCGCTATCACTGGCTAAAAGACAAAGCAAAGAGTTTTACAATTGAGCCACACGCTGCCATTTGCGCGGCAAAGAAGGAAAACCTTGTATTGGATTTGACGGCAAAAGAGAGCACAAAAACACAACTTGCATTTGTAGAATTCTTAAACGAGGACACCTATGTGATCGAAAAAGAACTAAAAAATATCGCAAATCTGTCAATGCCAAAACGGCACTATATACTACCTCAGGATTTAAAAAGCAAAAGACTGACAAACAATATTCTCAAAATCGCTGAGCAAAAGCCGAAAGACTTTGAAAGCCTGCTTGGAACAAAAGGGGTGGGTGAAAAAACCGTCCGGGCATTAAGCTTGGTAAGCGAACTTGTATATTCATCACCAGCCTCGATAAAAGACCCTGCACGTTTCTCATTTGCTCACGGAGGCAAAGACGGCCATCCATTCCCCGTCGATAAAAGGCTCTATGAAGAGACCATTGAAACATTGAAAGACCTCATCAATAAAGCAAAAATTGGTAATAGCGAAAAGACAAAAGCTTTCAAGAGGCTGTCAAAAATCATCTAAAGTTAACAATTTCTTATTTTCCTGGAAATTTTTTAGAAAAATTGATAGAAGTTTTTGAAAAACTATTTAAGGAGGTTTGGTATGCGTCGGTATTTTAAGTTCATTTTCCTGTACGTTTTGGCATTCGGTCTCATTGCATCCTCAGCCTTTGCCATCAACCCGAAGAGCTACATCATCATAGGCACAACAGACAAGATTTCGTCTCTGGATCCTGCAAAGGCATATGACTATTTATCCGACAACATTTTGCAAAACATCATGGAAGGGTTGGTTAAGTACGTTCCAGGAACCACACGCATCGTACCGGGGCTTGCAAAAAAGTGGAAGATTTCAAAGGACGGCTTGGTTTACACATTTTACTTAAAAAAGGGACTTAAATTCTCAAACGGTGATCCAATCAACGCACAGGCTTTCAAATTTTCCATTGACAGGGTTATAAGATTAAAACAAGACCCATCCTTTTTGCTATCAGATGTTGTAAAAAAGGTTGAAGTTGTTAACGACACAGAGTTTAAAATCTACCTAAAATACCCCTTTGCACCTTTCATAAACATCCTGGCTTTCACGGTATCCTACCCTGTTGATCCAAAGGTCTATCCAAAGGACAATGTGTACAACGGCATACCTGTGGCAAGCGGTCCATACATGGTCAAAAAATGGGTAAGGGGTCAGCAGATAGAGTTAGTGAGAAACCCATACTATCACGGAAAAAAAGCCAAAACACCCATTATTTTGGTTAAACTCTACAGAAACGCAAACACACTCTACATCGCACTCTTAAATGGAGAGATAGATGTTGCTTACAGGACACTGTTGCCCCAGCAGTTTTCAAAGATTCAGAAAAATAAGAATTTCGTAGCTCTTGTCGGGCCAAGCCCGTTTATCAGAGAGATCGTTTTCAATGTAAAATACAAACCATTTGATAATAAGTTAATCAGAAGGGCTATTGCATACGCAGTCGACAGAAAGCAGATCGTAAAGGACGTGTTTAACAACCAGGTCAGCCCGCTTTACACACTTATTCCAAAGGGCATGTGGGGTCATAAATCCACAATGCCACACCACAACTTAAAAAAAGCCATAAGGATACTAAAGAAACTTGGATATACAAAAGATAAGCCATTAAAGATAACTTTGTGGTACAGCCCGAGTCACTACGGTTCAACGGAGGCAGCTTTGGCTTTAACGATTAAGAACCAACTTGAGAAAACAGGGTTAATCAAATGTCAATTGAAATCAGCAGAGTGGGCAACATATGTTGACTATTGGAACAAAGGAATAATGGGCATGTTCTTACTTGGATGGTATCCAGACTATTTCGACCCAGACGACTATATGTGGCCATTTTTGGCAAGTTCAGCAAGTAATGGTATGGGAAGCTTCTATTCAAATAAGAAAGTTGACAAGTTGTTACTTAAAGCAAGGAAGATTGTAAGTAAAAGAAAAAGGGCAAAAATTTACTATAAGGTTCAGAAAATCATGGCAAAAGATGTTCCCTATGTGCCACTGTTCCAAGGAAAACAGAGGGTCGTTGCCAAACCTAACGTAAAAGGACTTTTACTTGATCCTGTGCAGATTTTCAGATATTATCTGCTCTACAAAGAATAAGAGGGGTATATCCCCTCTTTTTTTATGTAGGAGGCAAGCGTGAAAACCTACATCCTGACACGGATTGGTTTATCCATTCCCATGATCTTGATAATTTTAACAATCGTATTTTTTGTATTGAGGGTGTTACCAGGCAACCCCGTCTTAGCAATGCTTGGGCCAAAAGCACCACCTTCCGTTGTAAAAGCCATGGAACACCAAATGGGCTTGGATAAACCAATTTTGGTTCAGTATGTTGACTATCTAAAAGATATTGCTCACGGAAACTTTGGTCAATCCACTGTTACGGGCATGCCCGTTTTAAAAGAATTGATGCAAAAATTCCCCGCTACTTTAGAGCTCACCATCTTTGCTATGATTGTAGCTGTTTTCATAGGTATATTTTACGGCACTTTGGCTGCATACAAATTGGGTAGTCCATTGGATGTCTCGGCACGTATTTACTCCATATTTGTTTACTCATTCCCCGTTTTTTGGTTTGGCTTGATGCTTCAGTTAATATTCGGTGTTTGGTTGCACTGGCTACCTGTTTCAGGCGAGTCATCTCCATTTATGACACCAGATCCAACCCACACGGGATTATACGTTGTGGATGCCATAATTAACGGTCAATGGGACGTTTTAAAGGACTCTTTAGAGCACCTAATCCTGCCATCGCTAACACTGGGAATTGTTACCTCGAGTATTTTTGTCAGGATGGTCAGGGCAAACGTCGTTTTAACACTATCCCAACAGTTTATTACAGCTGCAAGGGCTCGTGGCGTTAAAGAAAAGACTGTTCTTTTCAGACACGCCTTAAAAAACGCATTGCCACCGATTTTGACAATAATGGGCTTACAGTTTGCTTTGCTTTTAGGTGGCGCAGTGTTAACAGAAGTTACATTTTCCTGGCCTGGCATAGGCAGTTATTTGGTTAGTAGGATTCACGCCAGGGACTTCACAGCAATACAAGGCACGATTGTCTTTTTTGCCATATTTGTTGCCATTATCAGCATCCTTGTGGACGTTATCAATGCCTGGATTAACCCGCGTGTGAGGTACTGACACAATGATTCAAAATTCCAATCAAATGATATCCGCTCGCATCTCTTCATTCTTAAAGGATCTGCTGGGTGATTCATCGGGTATTATGGCAATTGTTGGATTTGCCATCTTAACTATCTTTATACTCATGGCAATCTTTGCACCACTCATTGCACCATACAACCCCATCCAGCCAAGCGGAAACCCTTTAACTCCACCAAATTGGCATCATCTCATGGGTACAGATAACATGGGCTATGACGTTTTCTCCCGATTTATTTACGGTTCAAGAATGGCACTGATTATAGCCTTCATTGCTACACTCATTGCGGCTGGCATTGGAGTTCCTCTTGGTTTAATTGTGGGATACTTTGGCGGTCCGTTGGATAGAGTCATAACAATGATAATGGACTCGGTTTACACATTTCCAGGTTTGATACTTGCCATTGCCATAGCCGCTGTTTTGGGCCCAGGCATCATCAACATATCCCTCTCGATTGCAGTTGTTTACATACCAACGTACTACAGGGTTATAAGGAGTCAGGTGGCAAGCGTAAAGAATGAACTGTACGTTGAGAGTGCATACTCCATTGGTGCGAAAACATCTACAATAATCTTCAAATACATACTACCCAACGTCTTACCATCTATAATCGTCGTTCTGTCAATGAACATAGCAGATGCCATCATGACTGAGGCGGGCTTGAGCTTCTTGGGACTGGGTATCACACCTCCAACACCCGATTGGGGTTACGATTTGGCAAACGGTCAGCAATTTATAATATCAAACGATTGGTGGATGGCGTTTTTCCCAGGTGTTGCAATTATACTAATCGTTTTGGGATTCAGCATGTTTGCAGAGGGCTTGAACGAATACTTTAACCCCAACATAGGAGAGAAACGGTAATGGCTGTTTTAAACATAAAAAACTTATTTATCGAATATCTGACAAAATCAGGCACTGTAAAAGCGGTTGAGGACGTATCCTTTGATGTTGAGGAAAATGAAAGCTTAGGAATAGTGGGAGAGTCTGGATGTGGAAAATCAACATTGGGAACGGCGATTTTAAGATTGCTGCCCCAAAACGCCACAATTACGGGCAAAATCCTATTGAACGGCGTAAACCTGTTGGAGTTAAACAATGAATCGATGCGTAAAATCAGAGGTAAAGACATAGCAATGATCTTTCAAGATCCTATGACAAGCCTAAACCCCATAATGAGGGTTAGAGATCACTTTTTTGAGCTATTCAAGGTGCATAATCCCGATATGAAGAAAAACGAGATGATAAAAATCGCATCAGAAGCCCTTGAGTCGGTTGGCGTTGACCCAAAGAGGCTTGACAACTACCCGTTTGAATTCTCAGGTGGTATGAGACAGCGCGTAATGATAGCTTTATCCATTGCACTGAAACCAAAGGTTTTAATTGCCGATGAACCTACTACAGCTTTGGATGTTGTTGTGCAAGAACAAATCATGCAGGTTCTAAAGAACCTAATGAGGACAAAAAACATGTCAATAATTTTGATAACGCACGATATGGGCATTGTCGCTGAGATGGCCGAACGTGTGGCTGTGATGTATGCTGGAAACTTGGTTGAGTTGGGCGAAATTCACGAGCTTTACAATAACCCCTTGCATCCATACACAAGGATGCTACTTGAATCCATTCCAAACATAAAATTGGACGACATGGACTTAAAGTTCATTCCCGGTAGCCCACCAGATCTAAAAAATCCGCCAAAGGGATGCAAATACTACCCCAGATGCCCTTTTGCAAAGGATATATGCAAAGAAAAGGATCCAAAAACCAGAAAAATAGGTAACAGAATCGTAAAATGCTGGCTTTACGGTGATGAAGATGAATGAAGAAACGTTTTTAAAGGTTGAACATTTAAGAAAAGAGTTTGATCTTAAAGTGCCGTGGATTGAGGCAATATTCAAACGCGAGAAAAAAACTGTGAAAGCTGTCGATGATGTGTCTTTTGAAATAAAAAAGGGTGAAACACTGGGCATAGTCGGTGAATCTGGAAGCGGCAAAACAACACTGGGTAGAACCGTCATAAGGCTCATTGAACCAACAAGCGGAAAGATAATTATGGACAACACAGACTTAACAAAACTAAAGGGAGAGGTTTTAAGAAAGGCACGAAGGGACTTTTCCATAATATTCCAAGATCCAATGGCATCATTAAATCCATACATGAGAATTGGAAAAATCGTCTCTCACCCCCTTGAAATTCACAACATTGGGACAAAACAGGAAAGAAAAGAGAAGATTTTAAATCTCTTTGAAAAGTTCAACCTGACGCCGCCTGAAGAGTTCTACAACAGGTTTCCAAAATACCTATCGGGTGGGCAAAGGCAAAGGGTCGTAATAGCCCGTGCCCTTATAACAAATCCAAAATTCATTGTAGCAGACGAACCAACGGCAATGCTTGATGTGTCTGTGAGGTCTCAAATCTTAAAATTGATGATACAGGTAAAGGAAGAGTTCAAGCTCACCTATCTTTTCATAACCCACGACTTGGCAAGTGCAAAGTACATCTGCGACAGAATCGGCGTCATGTACTTAGGGAAAATCATAGAAATAGCAAAGAAAGAAGACATCTTTAAAGAGCCGCTTCACCCATACACAAAAATACTTATGAGCGCAATCCCCATACCAGATCCCAACGTAAAAAGGGAGAAGCTCATGCCCAAAGGTGAAATACCCTCAGCCACCAACATACCCAAAGGCTGCAGATTCCACACGCGTTGTCCATTTGCCAAAGATATATGCAGAGAGCAAGAACCCGAGCTCAGAGACATCGGCGGTAGATTAGTCGCGTGTCACCTCGTATAGGCATTTTTGTTTGATACCCAACTTGCAAAACTATATAATGGAGCATGCTTAAATCAAAAAGCCCTGTAACCTCAAAAAGGATAATTAATGGATATACTTAGGAAAACCAAGAAAATTAGATATCTAAACACCATCCTCAACGATCAACCTTTCGAGGGTAAGATAGATAAGCTGTTTGAGGGATTTGATGAATTCTGGGCCATTACCTTTGTTTCATCGCCCAAGTTTTTCTTTGATTTTGTATTGAAGCACAAATTCCAAAGGGTAAGACTGATTATCGGCATAGAGGACAACGACATCAACGATAAATTCAATTTAATCAATCCCGAGCCTCAGTATGAGTTCTTTAGATCCTTACCAGATAAGGCAGTAGAGAAAATCAGAAACGACGAAATACAGATCAGATACTCAAAATTGGGCATAACGACCCATTCAAAACTATTCATACTAAAAAACAGCGAGAAAACACGCATTGCCTTTGGCTCTGCCAATCTAACTCAAAAAGCCCTATCCAA
>WFQR01000146.1 GCA_015486955.1 Hippea sp.
AAGTACGTCAGCTTACCAACATAAGGGTCACTCATTATCTTAAATGCCAAAAGTGCCAAAGGCTCGGACTCAGATGCCTTCCTTGTGATCTCCTCTCCCGTCTTTGGATCAATGCCTTTTACAGGTGGTATATCCACAGGTGAAGGCAAGAAATCAACAACAGCATCCAGTAATGGTTGAACACCTTTATTTTTGAATGCACTGCCACAAAGCACAGGTGTGAGTTTTGTCTCTATTGTAGCTTTTCTAATTGCCCTTTTAATCTCTTCTTCTGAGATTTCCTCGCCTTCCAAGTATTTTTCCATTATTGCGTCATCGAAATCTGCTAACTTCTCTATCATCAAGTTTCTATATTCTAAAGCCTGATCGGCCAATTCTTCCGGTATATCCTTTTCAGAAAACGTGGCTCCCAAAACATCAGAATCCCAAATTACAGCCTTCATCTTAATCAAATCTACAACACCTACGAAGTCGCTCTCTGAACCCACTGGGAGCTGTATAACAAGTGGATTGCCGTTTAACTTCTCATCTATCTCCCTAACAACGTTGAAGAAATCTGCACCAATCCTGTCCATCTTGTTGACAAACGCGATTCTTGGAACGTGGTACTTATCCGCTTGTCTCCATACAGTCTCGCTTTGAGGCTCAACGCCACCCACGGCACAGAATACACCAACTGCACCATCCAAAACGCGCAGTGCCCTCTCAACCTCCACGGTAAAATCAACGTGCCCTGGTGTGTCTATGATATTGATCATATGACCACGCCAGAAACATGTCGTAGAAGCAGAGGTAATTGTAATACCCCTCTCCTTTTCCTGCTCCATCCAGTCCATTGTTGCGGTGCCTTCGTGCACCTCACCCATCTTATGGGATACACCAGTATAGTAAAGGATCCTTTCCGTAGTAGTCGTTTTTCCTGCGTCAATATGGGCAATAATTCCTATATTCCTCAGCTTTTCGAGTTGATACTTACGCGCCACTTTTCATCACTCCTTTACCATCTGTAGTGTGCAAATGCCCTGTTGGCTTCAGCCATCTTATGTGTATCCTCTTTCTTCTTCACAGCACCGCCCCTATTGTTGGCAGCATCAATGATCTCGCCCGCAAGTCTTTCAAACATCCTCTTCTCGCTTCTCTGCCTTGCATAATCCACAAGCCACCTAACGGCAAGGCTCCTCTGTCTTTCGGGCCTAACCTCAACAGGCACCTGATACGTAGCACCGCCAACCCTTCTTGGTCTAACCTCTATCTTGGGTGTTATGTTTTCAATGGCCTTTTGCAAGACCTCCATTGGATCGTCGCCTGTTTTCTCTTTAACCAAATCCATAGCCTTATAGAAGATCTTCCTCGCTATAGACTTCTTACCATCCCACATAATCTTATTGATGATCTTTGTAACCAATACACTACCGTATACTAAATCCGGTGGAACCTCTCTCTTTTCCGCTCTTCTTCTCCTCATTTAATACCTCTCCTTACTCCTTGGGCTTCTTTGTACCGTACTTGGAGCGTCCCTGTCTCCTGCCTTCAACACCGGCAGCATCCAAAGCACCCCTTATAATGTGATACCTAACACCAGGCAAGTCCTTAACCCTTCCACCCCTAACAAGGACGATGGAGTGCTCCTGTAGGTTATGACCTTCGCCAGGAATATACGCCGTAACCTCATAGCCCGTTGTGAGCTTAACCCTTGCAACCTTTCTCAAAGCGGAGTTTGGTTTCTTAGGCGTCGTTGTATAGACCCTTGTACAGACACCACGCCTCTGCGGGCATCCCTGAAGGGCCAACGTTTTCTTTTTGGCCTTGACTTTTTTTCTACCTTTCCTAACAAGTTGGTTAATCGTAGGCACTTCTTACCTCCCTCTAAAATTGGCTTGGCTAAACTAACAATAAAAGTCCGTTTTGTCAAGATTTTTAATCACTACCCGCAGGTTTCAGCACCAAATCATCGTATTTCTTCTGCCCGGTACCCACAGGTATAAGCCTACCCACAATTACATTCTCCTTTAATCCTCTTAGATAATCGATTTGACCGCTTATCGATGCTTCTGTTAATACCCTCGTAGTCTCCTGGAAACTCGCAGCAGATATAAAGCTGTCTGTATTGAGCGCAGCCTTCGTAATACCAAGCAAAACAATCCTACCGATGGCAGGCCTTTTACCCCTCCTCACAAGCATCTCGTTCTTTCTTCTAAATATAAACCTGTTGACAACCTCACCCTCAATGAAATCACTGTCACCGGCATCCTCAATCAAAACCTTAGAGAGCATTTGCCTAACGATGATCTCGATGTGCTTATCGTTAATATTTGCTCCCTGCAGCTTGTATACCTGCTGTATCTCACTAACAAGCATCTTTTGAAGCTCTTTCTCACCCAAAATCGCAAGTATGTCATGCGGATTGATAGGACCATCTGTTATGGGTTCACCCATATCAACCCTATCGCCTGGATAGACAAGTAACCTCTTGTTTCTTGGTATCAAGTACTCTTTCTTAACCTCACCCTTACCAGCGGTTGATGTTATTATAACCTTTCTCTTACCCTTACTCTCCTTACCGTATGAAACTATACCGCTGATCTCACTGATAATCGCTGCATTAGCGGGTCTTTTTGCTTCAAATAATTCAGAAACCCTCGGCAAGCCACCCGTAATATCCGTTGTTTTGTCCAACTCTTTAGGAATTTTACCGATAACATCTCCAGCTTTAACGGGCTCGCCATCTTCCTTCTGTAAAATTACCCCCGGTGGTAGATAGTACATTGCGTCCTCATCTATATTTGCAAACTTTTGAACATTGCCATTCTCATCGACAATAACAATTCTCGGCTTCTTCGATAAATCCTTGCTTTCGATAAC
>WFQR01000147.1 GCA_015486955.1 Hippea sp.
GTGACTTACTTCGTTTTGAGATTTATTTTGGAAAGAAGGAGAAAGAATGTTTCCTATCAAGGATGATATTCCATCCTATTCAAGGCCTGTTGTGAATTATACGCTTATACTTGTAAATGTATTTGTCTTTTTCTATGAGCTTAGCCAACCAAATCTCATGTACTTTATCTATCGCCACGCATTCATACCGGCAATTTTATTTGAGCAACACAGGATTATCGACGGTCTAATCAGGGCCTTTAACTCTATGTTCTTTCACGGCGGTTTTATGCACATTTTGGGGAATATGTGGTTTTTATGGGTATTTGGCGACAACGTTGAGGATAGACTGGGTCATGTAAATTACCTCTTCTTTTATTTAATCAGTGGTTTGATATCGATGTTTGTGCAAGGTATAATGTCAGCCCACTCTGGTGTACCCTTAATCGGAGCAAGTGGTGCTGTTTCTGCCGTTATGGGTGCTTACTTGATGTTTTTCCCTAAAGCAAGGATATTAACACTTGTGCCAATCTTTATTTTCATAACATTTCTTTGGATACCGGCTTGGTTTTTCATTATCACCTGGTTTTTTGTTCAGTACCTAAACGGGTTGTTCTGGATGGCTTCACCTTCAATGGGTGGTGTAGCCTGGTTTGCCCATATAGGCGGGTTTATCTCTGGTATCATTGTTGCAAGGGCGTTCGTTGTAAGACATAGGTTGTCATGAAATGCCTTTTCCTTTCAGATGCCCATTATCCCTTTTCTGATGAGATAGTAAACTTTCTCCTTGATACGTATCTTGAATTCGACGCAATCTACATACTTGGCGATCTCTTTGAGTTTTACTATGGTTATGACAGCTTTGTCTATCCCCATCACTTACAGTTGATCAACGCTTTAAGGTTTATATCAAAAAAGATTAAGGTGACACTCTTTGAGGGCAACCACGAATACAGGCTTGAAAGGATACGCGATTTCTTAAATGTTAGGGTGGTTAAAGGAGCTTTGGTTGAGAAAATTGGTAAGTACACCGTATTTATGTCTCACGGTGATACAATAGATAAGCTGGATTTGGGCTATAGATTGTTCAGGGCGACTTTAAAGAACAAGCTGATGCTTTCATTTATAAACACTATACCACCAAGCAAACTGTTAAAACTCTCTCAAATTGCGTCTAAGGTTAGTAAGGAGAACTTGAAGTCCAAAAGATACAGGGGGACCGAAGAGGCACTTGAACGTTATGCAAAAGACTTACTTAAAGAAGAAGTGGATGTTGTTATATTTGGTCATACACATGAACCGGTGTTTAAAAAAGTGGAGAATGGATTATATATAAACACAGGTGAGTTTTACTCCATTTTTAGCTACGTAACGTTCGATGGTGAAGACTTCAAAATGCATTATTGGAGGGGTAGAAATGACAAAGGAAGAGGCGAAGAAGAGAATAGATGAACTAAGAAGGGTGTTGCACTATCACAACTATAGGTACTATGTGCTGGACGATCCTGTTATATCGGATGCAGAATACGATAGATTGCTAAAGGAATTAAAGGAGTTGGAAGAGCGATATCCTGAATTTTACGATGAAAATTCCCCGACGGTTAAGGTTGGTGGTCAGCCTTTGAGTAAATTTGAGAAGGTCGAGCATAAGATACCCATGCTTTCACTTGAAGACGGCTTTAGTGATGATGAGATAAGGGAATTTGACCGCAGGGTTAAGAGATTTTTGGGTTTATCTGAAAATGAGGTTATTGACTACAGTGTTGAGCCAAAATTCGATGGTTTATCGATAGATCTGATCTATGAAAACGGAAAGCTGAAGGTGGCTTCCACAAGGGGCGACGGATATATTGGAGAAAATGTTACGCAGAACGTGAGAACCATAAGGAACGTACCGCTTGTTTTACCTTTGGATAATCCACCAACATATTTGGACGTTCAAGGAGAGGTTTTGCTTACAAAGGATGAGTTTAAAAAGATCAACGAGGAGCGTGTCAATAACGGCTTACCACCCTTTGCAAACCCAAGAAATGCAGCTGCAGGATCTGTAAGACAGCTTGACCCCAAGGAGACGGCAAAGAGAAACCTCATTATGATTATGTACTACATAAGGCAGATTGAGGGATATACTAAGCGCATATCGACCCAGAGTGAGGCTTTGGAAACCCTGAAAGAGTTGGGTTTTCCCACAAGTGAATACTGTAAGCTTGCGCATGGCATAGATGAGGCGATAGAGCACAAAAGGAAACTTGAAGAAATTAGGGATACCCTACCCTACGAGCTTGATGGTGTTGTTATAAAGGTCAACAGGTTTGATTTTCAAGAAAGATTGGGATTTACAACAAAATCACCGAGATGGGCCATTGCGTTTAAATTCCCTGCAGAACAGGCAACAACTAAGATTGTGGATATACAGGTCAACGTTGGAAGGACGGGTATCTTAACGCCTGTTGCAATTTTAGAGCCTGTGAATATCGGTGGTGTTACGGTGTCGCGTGCCAGTTTGCATACGATGGATGAGATTGAAAAGAAGGACATAATGATTGGAGATACGGTATTTGTCCAGCGTGCGGGTGATGTGATACCTGAGGTGGTCAAACCCGTTAAAGACCTTCGCGATGGGACGCAAAGACCCTTTAAAATGCCGGATAGGTGTCCTGTTTGTGGATCAAAGGTTATAAAAGACGGTGCTTATTATAGATGTTCCAATATCAACTGCCCCAGTGTTTTGAAGGAGTCCATAAAGCACTTCGTTTCAAGGAAGGCTATGAATATAGACGGTTTTGGGGATAAAATCGTTGAGCAGCTGGTTGATAAGGGCATTGTTAAGGACGTGAGCGATATATACACGTTGGACAAAGAAACCCTGATGAGTTTGGATAGGGTTGGAGAGAAGCTGGCGGAGAACTTACTCACGGCGATTGAACGATCCAAAGGCACAACATTTGCTAAATTCATCTATGCATTGGGTATTAGACATGTTGGAGAGTATGTGGCTAAATTGTTGGCTGAGAGGTTTGGGAATTTGGATAATTTAAAGAAGGCAACAAAAGAGGAGCTCTTGAGTATAGAGGGAGTTGGTGAGGAGATTGCAGATAGCGTGGTTTCATTTTTTTCAGAGAAGAAGAATTTGGACACAATAGATAAACTTCTTTCGTACGGTGTTCATTTTGAAGAAGAAAAAAAAGAGCGGTCAAAGATTTCGGGTAAGAGCTTTGTCTTTACGGGTACGCTATCCAAACCGAGGGATTATTTCAAGGATCTCGTGGAAAAAAAGGGTGGCATTGTAAGAAACAGCGTGAGCAAGAACTTGGATTATCTTGTAGTCGGTGAAAATCCAGGATCCAAACTCAACAAGGCCCAAAAGCTCGGTGTGAAAATTATTAACGAAGAAGAGTTAATGAAATTGCTGGAGGAGTAAGTGGAAAAAGAGGATATATTACTTGATCCCAAATGGATCTCTTCCTTCTATGCACTTGTGGCCACAGCCGTCTGCACGCTGATTTTTACCTATAAAGGTGTTGACTTCTTTGATGCCTTCATAAAGACGTTCTTTACCGTTGTATCCTTTTATCTGTTCGGTTTGATTACGGCCGCTGCAGTGAACTTTTATTACATAAACTTTGTGAAGCCCAAGAAAGAGGAAACAGAGCAGCAAGATGGTGAGGAATCGGGTGAAGAAGAACAGCAAGAGCAAGAGGAGCTAAACGAGCAAGGTTCTGAGCAGGCAGCATGAACAGGGAAGAGATTGTCGAGGCATACTACCCAAAAATTAGACGTATGGTTAAAAGAATTGTTGTTAGAATGCCTGAAGGTTATGATGAGGACGATTTTGTACAAGTGGGTATTATGGGTTTGTTGAAAGCCTTGGATAACTGGGACGAATCGCGTAGCCTGTCTGAATTTAAATCTTACGCTAATACAAAGATAAAGGGTGCGATTTTGGATAAGTTGAGAAGCGTGGATACCATTTCGCGATATTCAAGGGATAAACTGAAAAAGATTCACTCTGTTTACAAGGACTTCATGGAAGAGGGAAAGTTCGATCCATCCGATGAAGAGGTTGCGCAACGTGCGGGTATGGATCTTGATGAGTTTAATGATTTGCTTATGAAACAGTCCAATTCTACGATGATGAGCATAGATGAGACCGTTACTGATAGTGATGCCATCCTTTTAGAGACAATAGAGAATAAATCTGTAAAGAGCCCTTTGGAGATCTTGGAAGATGAGGAACTGCAGGATTTGATAAAAGAGGGCCTAAAAACGTTGAACGAAACAGAATTGACAGTGTTGAGCTTGTACTATTACGAGGATTTCAATATGAAGGAGATTGCCTCGATAATAGGAAAAACGGAATCGAGGATATCACAGATAAAAACCAAAGCACTGCTAAAATTGAGGGCCTACATACAAAGGAGGATTGAGGGGTGAAGGAGCTTATTAAAGATGCTTTGGACATCGTTTCTAAAATCTTAATAGCAGATGCCATTACTGCACCCAAGAGTGTGGGAAGAGACGATGTTGTTGTTGATCTTATAACGGATAGCGAAACAAAATCGAAGATTTTTAAGAAAATGGCCGAAATTACCGAAAGGACAGGCCTAACATTTTACAAACGTGATGCGATAAACTGTGAGAATGTCGATTACATTATTTTGATTGGATTTAAGTTATTTTACCATCGATTTGACTGCGGTTTCTGTGGCTTTTCTGGATGCGATGAGTGTATTGAAAAGGGTGGTGTGTGTGCTGTATCTGCTACTGATGCTGGGATTGCTATAGGTAGTGTTGTAAAGCTTGCTTCCATTTTTGGTATCGACAATAGGATCATGATATCACTGGGACAAGCGGCTAAGGAAATTGGCCATTTTAAAGAGAAGATTGGTGGAGCCTACGGTATACCACTTTCGGCAACCACCAAAAATCCATTCTTTGACAGGAAACTTAAAGTTTAATGAACAGCCTTTTGTACCTTGTTGGATTTTAGGCACTGAGTACAAACGTACATCCTCTTTACTTTGCCGTCTACATAGACCTTAACTTTCTGGATATTGGGATACCACTTTCTCTTTGTCCTGATATGGGAATGGCTTACCTTATATCCCACTGAAGCCCTTTTACCGCAAATTTCACACCTTCTTGCCATTTCATACCTCCATCTCTTTTGCTCGAAAGCTTATATCAAAATTGGCTGTTTTTCTCAACCGTTTTGTTTGTGTTGATCTTGAGCAGATCGTAAAAGATGCACTTTCTTGTTATGCCTGTAATTAAAAAAGTGCAGCCAACAGCTTTGATGATGTTATTCCTTGTAATGCAGCCAAAAAGCGTCAGTAAAGACCCTCCAATAAGCCTAATTTCCCTATCAACTCCACCGATATTGGGTTTTAGGTTTAGCATATTAACCTCCATTTACTTGATTTCTCCTTTGATATTCATTTATGTAGCTAAATAGTGCCAAGATTGTGAGGAAGATTGTTGAATAGATAAAAAAGGAAAAGATGAACTTGTTAAAATAGACTTTGAATATTTTCAGGAAAACAAGAACTATTACCGTTATTTGGGAAAACGTTGAGATCTTCCCAAATATGGATGCCTTGATTTTAATCTGTTGCAAGTTTTTTAGTGATAAAACCTCTATCGTACTTCCTGCAACCAAAATGATGTCTTTAGATAGCACAATAGCGAATAGTAAAACAGGCAAATAACCTTGGGATGTGAGTATTACAAATGTGTAGTTTATTAGGATCTTATCTGCCAAAGGATCGAGTATAGCACCCAATTTTGTTTGTTGATTGAGCTTTCTTGCCAAAAAACCGTCCAATAGGTCGCTAATTGATGCTACCAAAAATAGATATACGGCCCATTTGTACTGGTTTTTTATAAGCATGATTGCTATGGGTATTGCAAGGAGCATCCTTGATATTGTTATGGCGTTTGGAAGGTTAATCTTCTGTCCCATGCTTAGTGAACAGTCTTGAAGAATCTATTAAACCTTATTTTGAATGGGTGGAATGTCCATGAGCCGTAAATGATAAATGCTTTGCCCACGATATCGTTTTCAGGCACAAAACCCCAGTATCGTGAGTCGTACGAATTGTCCCTATTGTCTCCCATCATAAAGTACTCATGTGGAGGAACCTTAACTGGGCCCCAATTGTCGCGCGAGCCCCAGCGTGTCCTAAACATGGCAATGGTGGTGTTTTTTGGATATGTGTGGGGATCTGTATGGATGACATAAGGTTCTCTAACACGCTTTCCGTTTCTGTATAGTACTTTATTTTTCATCGCAAGCACATCCCCAGGTACACCCACGCAACGTTTTATGAAGTATATGCTTCTGTCTTTGGGCCATCTGAATATCACAATATCACCGTCCTTTGGGTGGCTAATAGGAATTATGATCTTGCCTGAAATTGGAACCCTAATTCCGTAAATTAACCTATTTGCTAAAACGTGGTCGCCAATGAGTAACGTGGGTTCCATTGAGGCAGATGGGATTTTAAAGGCTTCAACAAAAAAGGCTCTAATGAACATTGCAATTATAAAGGCTATGATTATTGACTTTATCCAATCCATCAATTTGCTTTCTTTTTTCTCTTTACTCATTAATCCCCCTTTATTTCAACAAGCTTTATGAAAGCCTCTTTTGATATACTTACATTGCCCAACTGCTTCAGCTTTTTCTTGCCCTCCTTCTGTTTCTCCAAAAGCTTTTTCTTTCTTGTAACATCACCGCCGTAACACTTTGCCAGGACATCTTTACGCAAGGCACTGATTTGCTCTTTGGCTATGATTTTACCACCAACCTTTGCCTGTAGTCTAATTTCAAATAACTGCTTCGGTATGTATTGCTTTAAATTTTTGAGCACTTCTCTTGCAATCCTGTATGCCTTTTCTTTTGGCACTATCAGCGAAAATGGGTCTATCTCCTTGCCGTTAATTAAGATAATCAGCCTTGTCAAATCACCTATCTCGAACCCCTTAAATTCGTAGTCAAACGAAGCGTATCCCCTTGAGAGCGATTTTAATTTATCGTAGAAGTCAACCAAGATTTCTGCAAGTGGCACATCGTACTTTATTAGGACCCTATCTGTAGCGATGTACAGAATTTCCTTTTGCCTACCCCTCTTTTCCTGCAGCAGTTTTAAAATATTACCCACAAACTCGGCCGGTGTTATGATTTCCACTTCAACATAGGGCTCATATATTGCCTTAATCTTCTGTGGTGGTGGTAGTTCAGATGGATTTGATATCTCAACAACCGTTCCATCTGTTTGCTCTACCCTGTACAAAACGCTTGGCGTTGTCATTACAACATCGAGTCCAAACTCGCTTTCAAGCCTCTCCCTTGTTATGTTCATACTCAAAACACCCAGAAAACCGCACCTAAATCCGAAGCCCAGTGACTCGGATTTTTCTTTCTCTATTGTTAATGAGGCATCGTTTAGTTGCAATTTCTCTAAAGCATCCCTTAAATCATCGTAATCTTCGGGCTCTGTAGGGTAGATACCCGCAAAGACGAACGGCTTCGGTTTCTTAAAACCCTCGAAGGGTTTATCCGTAGGGTTATCTGCACTTGTTACCGTGTCTCCAACCGTTGCGTCCTTTATGTTTTTGATATTTGCAACAAGGTATCCCACCTCTCCCACCGTTAACTCTTTCGCTTTCTTTTGCTTTGGTGTGAAATACCCAAGCTCTTCGACCTCGTATTCTTTCTTTGTTGAGTATATCATTATTTTATCGCCAAGCTTTATCTTGCCGTCGAAAACCCTTATTATAGAAACAACGCCCCTGTAATTGTCGTACCACGAGTCAACAACCAATGCCCTAAGTGGAGAATTCTCATCGCCCTTTGGCGGCGGTATCCGTTTTATTATTGCCTCTAAAACCTTATCGATGTTTGTCCCGTTTTTGGCTGATATTTCTATTGCCTCGCTTGCATCTATGCCCAAAGCGTCTTCTATTTCGCCCTTTGTTTTCTCTACATTTGCACTGGGCAGGTCAATCTTATTTATCACGGGTATTATCTCTAAATTGTTATCAATGGCCAAATAGGCGTTTGCTATGGTCTGTGCTTCAACACCTTGTGTGGCATCCACAACAAGCAAGCAGCCTTCACACGCCTTAAGGCTTTTAGAGACTTCGTAACCGAAATCCACATGGCCCGGTGTGTCTATCATGTTTAGTATGTATTCTTCTCCTTCAAAATTGTACGTAAGCCTAACCGTTTGTGCTTTTACCGTAATCCCGTGTTTGCGTTCTACTTCCAGATTGTCAAGGATTTGCTCCTTCATCTCGCGCTTATCCAAAGCGCCTGTAAACTCAATCAACCTATCGGCAAGTGTGCTTTTGCCGTGATCTATGTGTGCAATTATTGAGAAGTTTCTAATCTTGCTTTTTTCCATTGATCTCCTTTATACCTGCCTCAATCTCCTTTTCAATGGTATATGTTTCATAACGCATGGATTTCAACCTTCTGGACACTTCTATGTCAATTGTTTTAAACGCCTCTTCCAAGACCCTCAAAGACTCTTCAACACGCTTAATATTGGCTTTGAATATGTCAAAGATATCCGCCCTTTTTTCTTCTATATCGCTCGATAGCGAAGTTCCAACGTCGTTTTCTGTGTCCCTTGACAAGGTAAAGTCAAAATCCTTCTCAATTTGTGCTAAATCTGAGCGCAACGTTTTTATCTTCTCTGTTATATTTCTGTTATCCAAAACAAAACGCCCTATATCCTCAATGACCCTCAATCCTTCTCGGGTTCTGTTAAAATTTGCATCTATCAATCGCTTTATCTTATCCTGGAGCGCTTCCACAGGTAGTCAAACTCCTTTTCGTAAACGTTTGCAATGTCGAATCTTTTGATTATCAAAACATTCTCGTCGTTTATCTTAAATGCAGAAGCTGTCCAGTTTGCAGAACCCGTTACGACTATCCTATTGTCAATAACTGCAAACTTGTTGTGCATCAAGCCTTCCCTATCCCAGGCAATATGTGGCACTGCAAACCTTACATCTATTCCGTTTGCCTTTAAGAAAGGGTACTTTGTGTATCGGTTGTCTGGTCCATTGGCAGATCTATCGAGTATTACCCTTATCTTTACACCCCTGTTTTTAGCTTTTACCAAAGCCCTTGCCAAGGGTCTTGATGTGAAATCGTAAACAGCAATATCTATGGATTTTTCACTTGCATTTATTTCATCGATTATTGCATCTAATGCCTCGTAAGATGGCGTGAAGTATACGTATATATCGCGCGAAAATGATGTTTGAACAAATAAAACAACGATTAAAATCGCAATGAAAAAATATCTCTTAAACATTGTAGTTCGGTGGCTCCTTTGTCATTATTATATCGTGAACGTGGCTTTCCCTTAAAGATGCCTCTGTTATCTGTATAAAGACAGCCTTTCTTCTTAAATCCTCTAAATTTTTTGCCCCGATGTAACCCATTCCCGACTTCAATCCACCCACTAATTGATACAAAACGTCACTGACTTCGCCCTTGTAAGGCACCCTACCCTCAACACCTTCAGGCACCAATTTTTCAGGCTCCATCTCGTCTTGGAAGTAGCGGTCTTTGCTACCCTCTTTCATGGCCTCAATTGAGCCCATACCCCTGTAGATCTTGTATTTCCTACCTTGATAGATCACGCTTTCTCCCGGCGATTCCTCTGTTCCCGCAAGCAGATTACCAATCATCACTGCCTCGGCTCCAGCTGCCAAAGCCTTGACTATGTCACCTGAGAATTTAATACCACCATCCGCAATGATCTTTTTATCGTACAAAGCCGCCTCTTCGGCACATTCGCTAATTGCCGTAATCTGCGGCACACCGACGCCAGCTACAACACGTGTCGTGCAGATCGAACCAGGACCTATGCCCACTTTAACAATGTCCGCGCCGGCTTTGATTAAGTCCTTTGTTCCTTCCTTTGTTGCAACATTACCACCAATTACCGTAACATTGGGGAAATTGCTCTTTATCTTGTCTATTAGATTTAACACGTATATGGAATGGCCATGTGCGGAATCCACAACGATAACATCAACACCGGCATCAACTAATGCCTTCGCCCTTTCCAGTCCGTCTCTTACACCGACGGCCGCTCCAACAAGCAGTCTTCCGTGTATATCCTTCGATGCATTGGGGTATTCCTTTTTCTTTCGTATGTCCTTTATTGTAATCAGACCCTTGATTTTGAAGTTTTCATCAACTATAGGTAGCTTTTCGACCTTGAACTGCTTTAGGTAATCCTCTGCCTCTTGAAGCGTTATACCCTCTTTTGCCGTGATCAGATTGTCTTTTGTCATAACGTCCTTTATAGGTTTTGAATAGTCCTTCTCAAACTGTACGTCCCTGTTTGTTATTATGCCCACAAGTGTTCCATCCTCAAGCGTAACAGGGATGCCAGATATATGGTATTGTTTCATCAAGTTCAGTGCATCGTTTATGGTTGAGTTTGGATCGATGGTGATTGGGTCTAATATCATGCCGCTTTCCGATTTTTTAACCCTGATGACCTGTCTCACCTGCTCTTCTATGCTCATGTTTTTGTGTATGATGCCCAATCCACCTTGCCTTGCCATTGCTATGGCCATTTTGTACTCTGTGACCGTATCCATTGCGGCAGAGATAATGGGTGTCTTTAGGATTAGTCTTTCTGTTAAATATGCCGTTACGTCAACGTCTTTGGGTAATACCTCTGATTTGTTTGGCAACAGCAAGACATCGTCAAATGTTAAACCATACCCACTTTTCAATCTCATAGCTAAATCTCCAGGAACTTGAAGTTTGCAACGTTTAACACAATTTGCCTAAGCCTGTTTAACAGCGATAGCCTGTTATTCCTCAAATCTTGATCCTTATCCATCACCATAACGTTGTCAAAAAACGTGTTTATTGTATCCTTTATGGAAGCAACCCTTTCAAGCAGATCAAGATATCGTCTATCCTTTAAGTATTTGTCCAATTCGTTCTCTATCTCTTTGATTTTCTCAAACAGTGCCTTTTCTTCATCCTGTACAAATAACTCTTCGTTAACATCCAAGCCATCAAAGTCTTTTACGATATTAAAAACCCTTTTAACAGCAAACTGTTTCTCCTTGTTTGGATCGCCTTTAACAAATTTTTCTATTGCCAAAAGCCTCAAGTAAGCATCGTAAATGTCGTCAAATTTAAACGTGACAGATTTAAGGAGGTCGTACGGATAATCGCTGAATAGGTTTTCAAATCTGATTTTAAAGAACTCTTCGATTTCGTCAAAGTTTACATCTTTTTTGTAAAGTTCAGCCGCTTTCTTCAGTATGGTTTTCATATTAACGAATATTCTGTTTTCAATTATCGTCCTAATTATTCCAAGTGCCGCCCTTCTTAAGCCGTACGGGTCTTTTGCACCTGTAGGTTTTAAACCGGCAAAAAAACCACCTACGATTATATCGGCTTTGTCGGCTATGGATAGGGATATACCAGCGCCTGTTTTTGGTATCTCGTCCTCTTTGGGTAGGTACTGCTCGTAGATTGCTTGAGCCACCTCTTCATCTTCACCGGAAATCAGGGCATACTCCCTGCCCATGACGCCTTGAAGTTCAGGAAACTCATAAACCATCTGCGTGAGTAGATCGGCCTTCGAAAGGTATGCTGCTCTTTTGGCCTTTTCCTCGTCGAACCCCATTAAATTGGCAATGAAACCGGACAGTTCAACAAGTCTCTTTGTTCGCTCAAGCTGTGTGCCCAACTTTTCATGGAACAGCATATCGCCTAACTTTTCTACAAAGCTCTCAAGCCTGTATTTTTTGTCTTCTTCAAAGAAGAACTCAGCATCAGAAAACCTTGCCCTTAAAACACGCTCGTATCCATTTCTAATGACATCCATGTTGTTTGTCTTGATGTTTGAGATCGCAGCAAACATATTCAAGAGCTTACCATCTTTCATGAAGGCAAAGTACCTTTGATGATCCTTCATTGACGTTATGAGAACCTCTTTTGGCAGTTTTAAAAACCTATCTTCAAATTTGCCAATTACTACGACAGGGTATTCAACGAGGTTTACCACCTCTTCAAGGAGATCTTCATCGTAGATCAACTTGGCGTTGTGTTCTTTTGCTATGTTCTCTAACTCACTCAATATCAACTCTTTTCTTTTCCTCTGATCAACAATGACAAAATTTTCCTCTAATTTCCTCTCGTAGCTGTCAAAGTTCACCTCAATCTTTCCTTTGGACATAAATCTATGACCAAATGTGTAGTTATTTGCCCTTTTGCCCATAAACTCGAAATCGACCAACGCGTTGTTTATCAAGAAAAGGACATTGTGGACAGGTCTTACGTATTCGTAATCTCCTGTTCCCCATCGCATTTTCTTGTAGAAGTGGATGTTTTCAAAGATGTTTTTAATTGCTTCAACAACGAGAGGTTTCGTGTCCAGAACATCGCCCTTTTTTACAATTATCGCATATTCACCCTTTTTTGTCTCTTCAAAGATCAAGTCTTCTTCGGTTGCATTGTTCTTTTTTAAAAATCCCTCTAATGCTTTAGTGGGTTTTCCATCTTTGAAGCACACACTCTTTGGCGGTCCATAAATCTTTTTATCCTCTTGCTTTGTTTTTTCCTCGAATTCAAATTTCAAAGCCATTCTGCGCGGTGTTAGGTAGAATGTTGGCTCTTTATATGGAATGTTCTTATCTTCCATTTCCTTTGTGAATAGCTCCAGAACATCCTCTTCTAAATGTATCATTTCGCTTGTAGGCAGTTCTTCCAAAAAGATCTCGAATAGTAGGTTCATAATTCGCCCTCCACGTACAGCTTTGCAACTTTGGCAACCATCTCCCTTACACGCTTTATGAACGTAGCCCTCTCTGTAACACTTATGGCATTTCTTGCATCAAGCAGGTTGAAAACATGGGAGCACTTCATACAGTAATCGTAAGCCGGCCTTACGAGTTTGTTCTTTAAGCAGTTATCAACTTCCTCTTCGTACATCTCAAACAGTTTAAACAACATCTGCGTATTTGCCACTTCAAAGTTATAAACCGAATATTCGTACTCATCGTGTTTGTGTATGTAACCGTAGGTGTATTCGTCGTTCCACTTCATATCAAAGACGTTATCAACGCCCTGTATGTACATGCCTAGCCTTTCTGTTCCGTATGTGATCTCAACGGGTATGGGTTTTAGATCATATCCACCGACCTGCTGGAAATATGTAAACTGGGTTATCTCCATACCATCAAGCCATACCTCCCATCCAAGTCCCCAAGCGCCGAGCGTTGGAGATTCCCAGTTGTCTTCAACAAATCTAATGTCATGTTCGTTGAGTTTTATGCCCAAAAACTCGAGGCTTTCCAAATACAAATCCTGTATGTTTTCTGGCGACGGTTTCATTAAGACCTGATACTGATAGTAGTGCTGGAGCCTGTTGGGATTCTCACCGTAACGTCCATCTGTGGGTCTTCTTGAAGGTGCAGGATAGGCTGCATTCCACGGCTCACTCTTTAAGGATTTTAATGTTGTTGCCCAGTGGAATGTTCCTGCACCAGCCTCTATGTCGTAAGGCTGTAGTATTATACATCCCTTACTTTTCCAAAACTCGTTTAAGCCCATAACCACATCTTGGTAGTTCATTTTTTATCCCTCCATTTCAAAAACCGCAACAACGGGTGCGTGGTCCGACGGTTTTTTCTTTCGTCTAAAGCTTTTATCTATGAAACACTCTACACATTTTTCCGCCAATTTTGGTGTAGACCAGATGTAGTCTATTCTTAAACCTATATCCTTCCAAAATGCTCCGGCTCTATAATCCCACCAGCTGAATGCCTTACCCTTATTGAATTTCCTAAACAGATCCACAAAACCCCAGCTGTACAACTCCTTTAAAGCCTTTCTCTCTTCGGGGTGAAAGCCAATCTTTCCCTCCATTGCTTCTTTGTCGTATACGTCTATCTCTTCCATTGCCACGTTGAAATCGCCCAATATTACAAGGTTGTCGTCAATGGAAAAGTTTTCTTCCAAAAAGGCCTTTAATCTATAGATGAAATCCAGTTTATACTCAAATGCCTCTGTGTTGGGTGCTTGGCCGTTTGGGAAGTACAAGTTTATGATCGTTATGCCATTGATTTTTGTGATGAGTGTTCTCTTTTGATTTGATTTTTCGTTGAATATATGTGGTTTTACGTACTCGAAAGGTAGTTTTGACAGTGTAGCAACGCCGTTAAATCGCTTCTCACCAAAAACTGCTACATTGTAACCCAAATTCTCAAACTCCTCTTTAGGAAAAAGCTCATCCTCAACCTTTGTCTCTTGCATACACAACACGTCTGGTTTTTTAGCTTCCAAAAACTCTAAAACCAAAGGTAATCTTGCCCTGATTGAGTTCACGTTCCATGTAACTACCTTAATTTGCATTGTTTTTACCCTTCAATCTTAAAAAAACAACAATTGTTGCGGCTACAATTAAAAATCCCACAGTATTGGCACTTATAAGTACAACATCCCTTCTTAAAAGTCCATACACTATCCAAAGCAACAGGCCAATGGCTATTTGCATCATCATCATAAGGCTTAAGCCTTCGGTTTTCTTCGTTTTTATCAGTTTCAAAAACTGTGGCACAAAACTAAAAGTCGTCAAAGTAGCAGCCGTGAAACCTACTGCATTTATAAACGTATTACACATCAAAATTCATGCTCTTGATGTATAGGTCTTCAAAACCTTTCTCATTTGCTATTTCTATGTATTCTATCCTTTCTGCCAATCTCTCCACCCTATCCCTTTCTTCTTTGCAAAACAACCTAACACCACCCTTAATTGAACTGTTGCCAAGCATAACAAATTCCTCTCCAAAAGACAACAGACCTGAGCCAATAATTTCCTCTTTTGTTAATGTCCTTGAAAAACCACCGCCTATAAATACCTTCTTTGGCTCTTGTGCTCCGACCTTATCGAATAGAATTTTTATACCTGCATTTAGAGAGGCTTTGACAAGCTGGAAGTTGCGTATTGAATTTTGCGTTAGATAAATACCCTCTGTGAGCATAAAACCCTCTTTCTTTATGCGGTTTATTAAACTGAATGGCGCTTCTGCCTCCCATGCTTCCACTAACTTGCCGTTTCTGTCTATAATGCCGTATTTTCTTAACAAACTTACCGCACTCACAAGCCCAGATCCTGCTATACCAATGGGTTTTTTGTTGTTTATGGTGTAGACCTTAAAGCCATTTTCTAAGCTCACCCTGTATATCGCACCATCTTGGGCAATGCTGCCGTAGTCGATGTTTGTACCCTCAAGCGCTGGTCCTGCAGGTACGCTGGATGAGTAGTAATGTGAACCAACCTTTAGTATAAACTCACAGTTCGTTCCTATATCAACAAATAGAAAGTCCTCATCTTCAGGCAGTATGCTTAAGGCTGCCGTTATATCTGAACCAACAAAGGCACTGATTACAGGTGGAACGTATAAATCAATCCCCTCAAATTCATCTTTTAAGCTTCCTTTGAATGGTGGTGTATACGGATATTCCCCAATGGATTTTGGGTTAAATCCCAAGAAGAATGAGAGCATCGTTGGGTTTGCACACACTACTATAGAAACGGGCTTTTTAAAACGGGAAAGAAAACCCTTGATGGCATCTTTGATTATTGAGTTTAGTATTCTAAAACCGCCTTCGTTTGAGTATGCAATTCTTGTTATTACATCACTGCCAAATGCAATTTGGGGGTTTAGTGTGTTTAAGGTTCTCTCTATTCTTTTATTCTCAATATAAGCGACAGCAATGGTTGTCGTTCCTATATCTAAAGCGATATGGGGTTTATCATCATCGCAGCACGGTTCTGCCTCGATTTGTGCAAATACAGGCTTGACTTCTTCTATCTCTATGATTGCCTCGTTTTCTAAATTATGAAGACATGCAAGTCTATAACCTTGATCTATCTTTTCTTTTAAGACAGCTTTTTCGTGTTCGAAGGGTTTTGGAGGGCTGTCTAAGAATTTAACCAAACACTTTTTGCATATACCCTTGCCACCGCAATAGGCTGTGATGAAGATGCCGTTTTTGTGTAAGATCTTTAATAGATTTTCTCCTTTTTTAAATTGAAGTTCACTGATTTTGTCGCCATGCTTTACCTTAAGTTTCATGCCTAAAATTTACAAAAAACGTTTAATTTGATCAAAGATTTTGTTAAAATGATTTATCATGATTGGCAAAAATCTACCAAACGTCTTTCAACTGTGGTATGGATTTGACGATAAGGTTCCCGATATCTACAACTCATTCATTGAACACAATAGAAGAGTTTTTGAGAAAATTCCAGGCTACAGGCTTATAACGACATCTGAGATAAACGATTTTTTGAATAAACACAATTACGACCTTTCAAGGTTCGAAAAATTCAACTTCAAGTTCCAGTCGGACATAATCCGTTTTCTAATTCTATACCATTACGGTGGTTTGTACCTCGATCTGGATATAAAGGTAAATGACAACTTTATTGATTTGCTTGAGATTTTGGTCAACCAATACTCGGATTGTGACGCCATGCCAGAAAATTGGCGTATTTACTTTCTCTGGTTTCAGAAGGGCTCTAAAAATTTGAAAACGATTATCGACTTCTATATGAACCTAAAGTTTTTAGATTACGATTACAACATATTTCAACTCGGTGGCTTGTCAAAGTTGGTTGATGTAAAGTTAATCCCTCTATCAACCCTTGATCTATATTTAAGGCACTTTGTCATGTCAGGTTAATTTTACATACTTTCAAATTGTGCTTGAACTTCAAAAAACGTTGTTATAACAAGGATTTCTTGATTATCAAACATCTTGATTTTTCCAAAAAAGGGAGTATAGATGGCGCTGAAATACCCTATGATTTAGGAGGTTTTTAGGCGCAAATGAAAGCTAAAAAGGGCTCAAAGCCCAAAGCGAAGCCCAGGAGTTTTGGACCAGTTAAAGATTTTGAGAGCTTTGTTAAGCCCGATTGGTGGAAGGATTTATTTAACCCCCTGTACTTAAAGAGTGACGGTGATGTTGTAGAAGATCCTGAAATTACAAAAAGAGAGGTGGACTTAGTTATCGAAGCTTTGGGAATTAGGCCTGAGGATAGGGTTTTGGATCTCTGTTGTGGACAGGGCAGACACAGTATAGAGCTTGCAAATAGAGGTTTTGTGAATGTTGAAGGGCTTGACAGGTCGAGATACTTGATTCAAAAGGCTCGAAAAGATAGCGAAAAAAGAGCTTTGGGGGTAAAGTTTAGGGAGGGTGATGCAAGGAAGTTGCCATACAGGACGGACACCTTTGATGCAGTTATGATTTTGGGTAATAGCTTTGGGTACTTTGAGTCCGAGGATGAGGATTTAAAGGTATTAAAAGAGGTTTTGAGGGTTTTGAAGCCTTGGGGTAAGGTTCTATTGGATGTTGCAGATGGGGAATATCTAAAATCCAACCTACAGAATAGAAGTTGGGAATGGGTAGATGATAGGTTCTTTGTATGCAGGGAAAGGAGTTTATCATCTGATGGAGAGCGCATAATAACAAGAGAAATTATAGCACATAAAGAAAAGGGTATTTTGGCTGATCAGTTTTATTCTGTAAGGCTTTACAGTAAGGAAAAGTTGAAGGAGATATTGGAAAAAGCTGGATTCGATGACGTTGGATTTCATTCAAAGCTGTCCATAAGCTCAAAGCGCAATGAAGATCTTGGCATGATGGAGAATAGAATAATAGTTGTTGGCATTACTAAAAAACAATGGACATTCACCAGGGTTAGAGAAAATACAATAAAAACAGTTGCTGTTGTAATGGGAGATCCAAACAAACCGGACAATATGAAGCCTGGTGGTATATTCGATGAGGATGACTTTTATACGATAGATGAATTAAAAAAGGCTCTAAATGAGCTTAAAAATTATAGGTTTATCTATGTCAATAACCATGACACACTCATAAGTGATCTAATAAAGCTAAAACCAAAAATAGATTTTGTATTTAACCTTTGCGATGAGGGCTTCAATAATGAGCCGACGAAGGAGCTTCATGTTCCTGCCTTACTTGAAATGCTGAATATACCGTACACGGGTTCAAATCCACAGTGTCTGGCGTATTGCTACGATAAATCTTTAATTAGGGGTATTGCCAAGGAAATGGGAATACCAGTGCCAAAAGGCATACTTGTAACGCCGGATAAGACCGTTTTAGAACTTCCGTTCAACTTTCCTGCAATCGTTAAGCCAAACTTCGGAGATTCAAGTTTTGGCATAACAAAGAAAAGCGTGGTCAACTCAATGGATGAACTTATTTCAGTTTTGTCAGAAATAAGAGAGCAATTTGGGTACGACAAACCTGTCCTAATTGAGGAATTTTTAACAGGAAGCGACCTAAGTATAGGTATTATTGGCAATTTGTCGGGTAATTATCAGGTTTTGCCTATAATTGAGGAGGACTACTCAAAACTTCCTGAAGGTTTACCCAAGATTTGCGGCTACGAAGCTAAATGGCTTCCCGACTCACCCTACTGGAATAATACATCAAAACCTGCTCAATTGGATGAGGAAATAGAAAGGATAATAGTGGAGAGTTCACTAAAATTATGGGAGAGATTGGGCGTGAATGATTATTGCAGATTTGATTGGAGGCTTGATAGCGAATCGAAACCTAAGCTGCTTGAGGTGAACCCAAATCCAGGTTGGTGTTGGGATGGTCATCTTGCAAAAATGGCAAAAATTGCAGGTATTTCTTACAGCGAGATGTTGAACATGATACTTGAGGCTGCAATGGAACGCCTTGAAATAAACAAAATAAGAGACGTTAAAGATGAAAAGATATTAGAAAATCAAACCACCAATGGGGTTGCAACAAATATAAATCTTGCCTATGGGAGGTGAAGCAGAAAAAAGAGGATTTTAGGGTTTATTCGGAGCCTTTGCATTTAAAAAATAAAAAAAGGAGGTATTCTTATGGGTGTAAGGTTGGGCAAAAGGATTGGTGAGCTGTCTTTAGCTGTTATAACGGCAGGTTTGTTGTCTTTATCTGCAAGTGCTGCTGCACCACAGGCTAACAGTAAGTTCCAAGTGAGGAAGCAAAGGATTGTTCACAGGACAGAAATTAAGATCCAAAAGACTGAGAATTATCTAAAGAGATTAGAAGGCTATAAGGCTTGTGTTGAAAAGTCTAACAATTATAAAGAACTCAACGAGTGCAAGGTAAAATTTGGTTTCTACCATCATCACCACCATCATCATAAGTCAAAAAACGGCAATAAGTAATTAAGAAGGGTCGCGTTGAGCGGCCCTTTTTTCTTGACATAGAATTTGTATGTGATAGAAGGATAGTTGTGTATGCGGATTAGGAATGTATTAATTTTTATTTCTATATTTACCTTTCTTTTGTTTTCTTTGGTTTGCCATGCAGCAAACATTGATCAAAGTCTCTTTAAAGGTGAGAGAAGCGAGCTTTTAAAGAAATATCAAGAACTCCTCAGTAATACGCCCAATACAACGGAATTTTTAACCCAAAGAACACTTCTTTCTGCTTTGATGAATATAGTGTCAACTAACAGTGATGAAATTCAAAAGCTCAAACCCAAAATCACAAACGTAAAAGATCAAAATGATTTTCTTAAGCTTTTAAAAACCATAGCCAGATTGGATTTAAAGTACAGGGATATAAATGAAAAAATCGATCAGATAAATAAAAAGCTCCAACTTTTAGAGGAGAATATAGAAAGTTCCCAAAGCACTGACAAAGAGTTAAAAGTATACCAACTGCAGTATGCTATGTATGAATTGACGAAGAAGAAGCTTGAGAAGGAAACAGAGTTTCTGTCAAACAATTTTGATGCATGGAAGGAGCTTTTGTATA
>WFQR01000148.1 GCA_015486955.1 Hippea sp.
ATAGCCGGTGCTGGTAGCGGCAAAACAAAAACACTCACACACAAGATTGCATACATACTGCATGAAGGCTATGCAAAACCCAGCGAGATCCTTGCTCTGACATTTACAAACAAGGCCGCAAACGAGATGAAGGAGAGAATTGAAAACCTAATAGGTGATAAAGCCAAAAACATGTGGATCGGAACGTTTCACTCAATAGCCTTGAGGATGCTGAGAAACGAGGGTTTCAAACCAACAATATACGACACAAAAGATCAGGAAAACCTGATAAAGGAAATACTGAAACGCTTAAACGTGGATCAGAAGAAATACACGCCAAAGGCAATACTTTCAAAAATATCGTTACATAAGCTAAACATGGAAAAGCCATCGGATTTAGATGAATCAACACCCTACGACAAATTGGTCAAAAGGGTTTACAAAACCTATGAAGACGAACTTGAAAGGGCGAATGCAGTAGATTTTGATAACATCATAATCAAGGCCATTGAACTTTTGGAGAACAACGAAGAAGTAAGAAAAAAGTACTCTGAGCGCTTTAAATACATCTTCATTGACGAGTATCAAGATACAAACTACCCACAATACCTGTTTGTTAAACTGCTCTATAACGGGAAAAACCGCGTTTGTGCCGTAGGCGATGAGGATCAGTCTATCTACAGTTTCAGAGGAGCAAAGGTGGAAAATATCCTGCGATTTGACAAAGAATATGACAACTGTAAAATAATTAAACTCACAAAGAATTATAGATCCGCTCAAGAGATCTTAAATATAGCAAACACCCTGATCTCAAAAAACAACTTCAGGAATGAAAAAACGCTGTATTCAGACAAAATCGGTGGCAGAATAACCATAAAGGAGTTACCTACAGATTCGGATGAGGCAGAATTTGTCGTCCAGAACATCCTAAAATTGCAAAGTGAAGGTGAATCGCTTAATGACATAGCCATATTATACAGAACAAACTATCAATCGAGGATATTCGAAGAGGCCTTAATCAGAAACTCGGTTCCCTATTCAATCATAGGATCAAAGAAGTTTTTGGAAAGGAAAGAGGTTAAGGATATACTCGCATACTTGAGGTTACTTTTAAACCCAAAGGATAACGTGTCCTTCTTAAGGGCTATAAGCTCGCACCCAATGGGCATAGGCAAGGCGCTGATTGAAAAGATCATAGAATACGCACAAAACTTGAATTTATCCTTATTCGAAGCGTCAGAAGAACTTATCAAAGACAATAAACTCACAAAGAGGCAAGAAAATGCCTTGTCCAATTTTCTAAACACGTTCAAGGGGGTTGATACAAACGACACCGTTGACAAGATCATTGACGCAATAATGGAAAAAAGCGGATATAAAAACTACCTTGCAGAAAAATCGGATTATGATAGAATGTCAAACGTGGAAGAGTTAAAAAATGCCGGTGATTTGAGCAACTTGGAAGCTTTTTTGGATAGCCTATCGCTTTTAGATTATTCGGACGACCTCAAAGACGGCGCTGAATTTGTAAAACTCATGACAATACACGCGGCAAAGGGCCTTGAATTTAACACAGTGTTTGTTGTGGGTTTGGAAGAGGGCTTATTTCCAAACGAGAATCTAAAGAGAAACGAATTAGATATTGAAGAAGAACGGCGTCTGTTTTATGTTGCAATAACAAGGGCAAAGACAAATCTGTTTATAACCCACGCTCAATTCAGAAGAAAAAACAACCAATACATACCATCAAAACCATCGAGGTTCTTAAAGGAAATAGAGGCAAACGAAAGCAGAGAGTTAAAAAGAGGGTCAAAGGTGTATCACAACATCTACGGCAAAGGTGTTGTTTTAAGCAAAGATGAGAACATATTAACGGTAAACTTCGAAAACAATGGCATAAAGAGAATACTCACAAAGGATAGAAATTTAACGGTAATCTAAATTTGGAGGTAGAGATGGCCACATTAGAGGAAAGGGTAAATCAGTTCAACAAGAATCTGGCACTGATGAACCTGAGGGTCAAAAAGATCAACGCAGAGTTCGACGATGAAAAACTAAACGTATCACCAGATACGCAGAAGGTCTACATAGACAAAAACGCTTACTATCAAATCCTGCAGGACAACTTCGTTAGGGTATTCCAAGAGTATATGTTGAAGATTGCCAATAAGAACGACGAAAATGATGTGTTTGTAAACATAGAGGTAACATTCCTGCTCGACTTCCAAACAGGCGGGCCTATCGACGATGAAGTATTCGAAATATTCTCACAGTCAACGGTGCTGATCGACAGCTGGCCATACTTCAGGGAAATCGTGCAAAACACACTTCTTAGGATGGGGTTAGCACCAATCATCATACCACCAATACAGTTTACACCACCGCCACCACCTAAGAAGTAAATGATAGAACTTGCCATAGACGGCAGCGGATCGTTTATAGATTTAAGTGTGTTTAAAGACGGTAATCTGACATACACCATGTTTTCAAAAACCTTAAAGACACACTCGCAGTTTCTGGTCGACACAATTGATTTTGTCTTAAAAGCCACTGAAACAAAACTTGACGAAATATACAGGCTGTATTGCGTAGCTGGCCCTGGCAGACACACATCCATAAGGGTGGTCATATCGACATTAAAAGGGCTATTTTTCAAAAGAAAAGATATAGAAACGTTTAGAGTGAATGCATTGGATCTGCTTGCTGCATCGATCGAAGAGCATGGTAAATTTAGATGTCAGGGCGAGCTTTTCTCAAAGAAGGCTTACTACATAGACTACGAAAAGCAAAACGGCGAAACAAAAAGGGTCAGTGATATAAAAAGAGGAACTGAAGAGGAGATAAACCAAACAAGCTTAAAGATTTTTAAAACAACAGAGGAGAAATACCGCCCAAGAACGGTGAATATACACAAAATTCAAAATTTCTGTGAAAGGGTCAATATTTTTGACCTAAATCCTATCTATTGAGGTAAAAAATGGCCTTGATTTATCCATTTAAGGGCGTTCTTTACGATGAAAGCTTAAGAAAAGAAACTATCATGGCACCGCCATACGATGTTATAAACGAAGATCATAGGAAAGAGTTAAAAAAGAAAAGCGAGCTAAACGTAGTAAACTTGACACTGCCAGACACATACGACAAAGCAAAGGAACTACTGAACAGTTGGCTCGAAAAAGGGATCTTAAAATTAGACAAAGAATGTGCTTTCTACACATACACGGCAAACTACGAATTTAACGGTGAAAGAAAAGCACTTAAGGGTTTCATTGCTGCCTTAAAGGTAGAGCCCTTTGGCGGTCATATAAAGCCCCATGAAAAGACCCTTAAAGGGCCAAAGATAGATCGATTCAACCTGATAACGAAGACAAACGCCATGTTCTGCCCAATAATGGGTCTATACACAAAAGATGAGGAAGTAGAAAAAATCATTGATAACTCCACAAAAGGAGAGCCGATATTTTCTGCTACATTTGAAAACATCAAGCATGAGCTCTTCAAAATAACAGATGAAAGCGACATAAAAACAGTGCACAACTCATTTAAGGACAGAGATATAATCATAGCCGATGGGCATCACAGATACGAGACAGCCTTGATGATAAAGGAGTTTTATAACAAACAAGGTTTAAAAGAGGGTGGGTTTGACTACATCATGATACTTCTGATTGATGCCGAAAGCGGTGGTTTGAGCCTCTCTGCAATCCATAGGGTTATCAAGGATCTAAAGGACTTTAATTGGTTTATCAGTGAGTTAAAAAAGCATTTTTACGTAGGTGAAGAAGAAATAAATGATTATGACTTTGTCATGTACAGGAAAAATAAGTTCTTTTATCTAAAACTAAAGGACGAAAAACCGAAAAATACCTTAGAAAGGCTGAACTCAAAGATCTTTGAAAACTACATCTACAAAAAGATACTCAAATTAACCGATGAAGACATAAAAAACCAAAGGATAGCAGGTTACGCCCATTCAGAAAGAGAAGTCATAGATATGGTTGACAAGGGCGAAGCAGATGTGGGCTTTATCTTAAAACCCTTAAGTTACGAAGAGTTGGTTGCAGTAACAAAAGAAGGCTTGACTGTACCCCAAAAATCAACATTCTTCTATCCAAAAATACCTTCAGGCCTTGTGGGATACCATTTCAAGAGTATTGAGGGATGCAAGGATGTTTGAGATAAGCGTCACGATGGACTTTGCAGCAGCCCATAGGTTGAACAATTATAAGGGTGCTTGCGAAAACCTGCATGGCCATAATTTTACGGTTGAGGCAAGTGTAATATGCGATAAATTGGATGAAGCATACATAGCTATAGACTTCAAAGAGCTAAAATCCATCGTGAAATCCATAACCGACAAGCTCGATCACACATATCTAAACGACCACGATTATTTCAAAAAGACAAACCCAACATCGGAGATGATTGCAAAATACATATACGAACAGATGAAAGAAACGTTAAAAAATAGAAACTGCAAGCCCAGTAAAGTCAGTGTTTATGAATCGAAAAACTCAAAAGCCACGTACTTTGAATCTACTGTATGAAATAAAGACCCAATGTGTATTCAAAAGTGGCGTAGATGTTTAAGACATCCAAATTGAA
>WFQR01000149.1 GCA_015486955.1 Hippea sp.
AACGATGGTGTTCATCCACCCAGGGAAAAGTGCTCTTTGGTGTATTTGAGAAAGGGCTTGCACAACTTTGAGGTTCAATACTTTCAAGGACCGAGGTACTACGTTGCATTGGTTCTTTCGGTTTATAGAAATGGCAAAAAGATACCCTTTGATATAAGACAGTATGCACCAGTGGTTATGACCAAGAAGGGTTGCAAGACCCAACTAACGTTAAAATCTGGGATTCTCTTTGCTTTTAACAGTTACAGATTAAAGCCTGATGCCAAAAGGGTGTTGGATTCGGTGTTGAGTATGCTTGAAAATACGAATTACGATAGGATAGTCATCGAGGGCTACACAGACGATATCGGTTCTAAAAGTTACAATTTGAGGCTTTCAAAAAAGAGGGCTCAATCGGTTGCTAATTATCTGATTTCAAGAGGCGTTCCAAAGAATTCGGTTGAGATTGTTGGCTATGGTGAAACCCATCCGCTTTATCCAAACGACAGCGAAGAACATAGGGCTTTAAACAGAAGGGTTGAGATAAAGATCTACAATAACTGTAAAAACTCCGGTTTCAAGAAGAAAGAGTTAGATGGTGTTGTAGAGGTTTATAAAAATGATGTCTACATTGTCGTTAACCCCACATGCAGGTGTAGGCAAAGTTATAGGGTGTTGGGTGATTACAAGGATGTCTTGAAGGAATATGCAGGGCGTGAGGTTAGGGTTTTTGGGAAGGTAAAAAGGTTTAGCCCGTGGAGTGGCGAGATCTATGTTGAGAAGATCTATTGATTTTCCACAAATTTTCTAAATGAGAAATAGAGCAGCGGTATAAGCATCAAAGAAAGCATTGTTGATGCAAATGTTCCAAAGATAAGTGAGATTGCCAAGCCACCGAATATGGGGTCGTTTAGCATGGCAACAGAGCCAAAAATAATGGCAAGGGCGGTTAGTATGATGGGTCTGAACCTAACGGCGCCGGATTCTATTATTGAATAGGACAGTGAGAAACCCCTTTCTCTGTAATGCCTTATGAAGTCGATCAAAAGCAGAGAGTTTCTTATTACGATCCCAGCGAGCGCTATTACACCTATCATCGATGTTGCTGTAAATGGCTGATGTAAGAGCCAATGTCCGGGGAAGACGCCGATCACCGTTAAAGGAATTGGGCCCATGACAATTATTGGCAGAAGGAATGACTTGTAGTAGCCAACAAGCAGGAAGTAGATAAAGATCAAAGCCGCCATAAAGGCAAAGCCAAGATCCCTGAACACATCAAGGGTTAGGCGCATGTCCCCGCCCCACCTAATTTGATAGGTGTCTATGTCTTTGGGCTGTGAGTGGAAGAGTCCAAGATTGGACGTTTCTATTTTGATGCCATTGGGCAGTTTCTTGCCGTTCAGCTTTTTGTTTAAGTAAAGAATTGCATAAACCGGAGATGATTTGAGCATATCGGCACTCACATAGACTACTTCGTGTTGATCCCTTGTATAGATCGGTTGATCGTAGTAATCTTTTTCTACTGTTACAAGCTCCCTCAATGGTATTTCCTTTCCATTTGCCCCTTTTACGTACAAATCCAAGATCTGCTCCAAATAGCCCCTTTTCTTTTTTGGTAGCCTAACGATTATGTAGGTGGGTTCTGATGCATATTTATCTGTGATCCAGCTGACTTTGTATCCGTGTACGAGTTTGTAAAGCAGATCTGCTATCTTGTAAGGTGGCACACCTGAGTAAATTGCCTTATAGTAATTAATCTTAAACCTGTATTCCTCAAATGGTGGGTAGACTGAGCTATCGACATTTGTTATGCCATAGGTTGTTTTGAACTCATTTTCTATGTAATTTGCCGTTTTTCTCAAAATTTCGTAGTTTGGACCATAGATTTGTGCCAAAACTTGGGCCCTCGTAGGCGGTCCCGGTGGGTTTTCAAAGATCATGATCTTTGCATCTTTGAACTTCTCTCTGAGTTTGTTGAGTTCCCTGTCAAGTTCCATCACTATCTTGTGTGTTTTTGGCCTATTTTCTTTAACAATCTTTACCCTTATTTGAGCGATATTGGGCGTATTGAGCATCTCATAGCTTCTCATTAGGGCTCCAAAATCAAGCGGCG
>WFQR01000150.1 GCA_015486955.1 Hippea sp.
GTTCTTTAATGGTTAGGTGCTTAATTCCCCCTGGTGAGGATAGCATGCAGGGAAACACCCGTTCCCATTCCGAACACGGCAGTTAAGCCTGCATGCGCCGATGGTACTGCGGGAGCGCCCGTGGGAGAGTAGGTATTGCCAGGGGGGTTAATAAAAACTTCAATCTTTTCCTATTGTTTTTTGAAAGGGGCGGCGTAGCTCAGTTGGTTAGAGCATGCGGCTCATATCCGCAGTGTCCGGGGTTCGAGTCCCTGCGCCGCTACCATTTTTTTATTTCCGCTTAAGTTATTTTTCAAAGTAATACATATAGTTTTTGTTATTTTGTGTGGAATTATAGGACTTTTTATTTTTTAAAGCGGCTCTATGACTATATCTTCTTTGCCTTGGATCTCGCGCGTGTAGATCTTTACTTTTCTATATTCCTTATCCAGAACCTTTTTTAGGTTATCGTCAAATTCCACAATGTTGTTTGCAGGGATGGTATTGTTTATTATAATGTGCCCTTCTTTATAGCTATTTCTAAGTTTTTCCATTTCACTTTGAATTTTGGCAAGCTCTTGCTCCATCGATTTATATGTTTCTTCCTCTTTTTTTAATTTTTCCTGTAGTTCTTTGAATCTCTTAATCGCTACAAGCAATGAGTTTGGCACGTTTTTTCCTTGTTCTTTGAGTTTCTGTATTGTTTTAAGTATTGCCTCTGCTTTTTCCTTTTCTGTATCTACCTTGGCTTTGAGCGTCAGATAATTTTTCTGCTGGTTTTTTAGGATAGTCTTTGCATATTTCTCTTTTACAGCCAGTTCTTTGTATTGTTCCTTAATCCAAGGTAATTCAAGTGGCTTTATGGCTATAATGTTATCCCCGCCCTCTACATTGTTTATAACCACGCTATCTGAAGATGTTGTAATACACGAAGACATTAACGTGTCTTTTATTTCAACCTTGGGTGAATATATCTTTGTTGCAACAGCTTTGTTGATGACGACCTTGTTTCTTGCTGTAAGATGTGCGTGTTCGGATAGATCGATTTCAATGTCATCTGCCTCAACTGTTCCCCTACATATGGCTATTTTTGCTCTTTTTGCCTTTATTGAAGCTTCTTGGTGCACGCTACCTTTGATTTCAACCTCTTCTGCTTCAATGGTTGCCTTTGGTCCTACATCCCCGTTTACTACTACCTTTTTTCCTTTAACCTTCATTCCGGCTGCAATGGTGTCCTCGATGCCATTACTCATTCCCCTGCCTATTTCTAATTCGACATCACCATCGGCATTTAGATTGCCCGTTGTTTTGATATCGACTTTATCAATTGAAACGGTGGTGTCTATATCATAAATGCCGTTTTTAAATATTATTACACCGTCCTTTTCGGAGATTAACTTTACTATTCTGCCTTCTTCTACCTTTTTTACGCTTCCTTCGGTAAATTTTACCTCATCCAGGTCTTCTATTATTACACCCACATCCTGAACCAATATGTTCCCAAATACGTCGTATCCCTCTTCTCCCTGTGTGGGTTTATAAAACTCTACAAGTAACTGCCCCTTTTTAACAGGCACCAAAAAGTTCTTGTTTTTAAAATCTATCTTTCCATTCTTATATATCGTTCCAGCTGCTTTGTATCTATCAAAATGGAATATCAGTTTACTGTTTTCTCCCCTTATCGGTTTTTTGCCTTCCGCTATCAATATTCTGAATGGTTTGTTGTTTGGAGAGAGTCTTTTTTTAATTTCCTTAGCTATGGCGGGTAAGAGTTTGTATTTTATTCCATAATTTATGCCATTTATCGCTAAGACTTTTTTTATGATTTCTATGAGTTCGTTTTCATCCACATCTACGTTTGATTTGAGTTTTGTTGGATCTACATATATATAGGCTTTTAAAGGATGATCACCCGGATCTGTTTCTATAGATATGATGTTATACAGTTTGCTTTTGTTTTGGTTGGGATAGATTTTGATTTTATAGACTTTTTTTATGTTTCCTATGTTGTCTTTCTTCTCTTTTTCTTCGAGTATGTCAAAATCCAGGAATTTCTTTGGAAAGCCTATTATAGCCGCCGTTTCTTCTATGGTTTCTAATATATTATCCGTTTCTCTCTCTAATACATTTGCGTCTTCCATATCTTCTCCTTCAGCCTGTTAATCTATAGCAAAAACGTGCCCCTGTAATCAAGTAAAATATTGACACGTATGTGTAAATGTATATAATCCCTAACGTTAGAGCCGGGGTGGTGAAACTGGTAGACGCGCTGGACTCAAAATCCAGTGGGGGAAACCCCGTGCGGGTTCGAGTCCCGCCCCCGGCACCATTCATTGATTTTTCCCATTTTCATTTTTATAGCCAAGAGAAAAAAGTTTCGTGTATAAGAAATTGTAAGTTTTGTGTGATATTTTCTGGTTGACAAAACCAGGATAATTTGTATATTAATTCCTGCTTTTGTAATTTTAGGGGCCCATAGCTCAGTTGGCTAGAGCCACCGGCTCATAACCGGTTGGTCCCAGGTTCGAGTCCTGGTGGGCCCACCAGTTTTTTGATGGAAGTAGAAAAGCTTATCGAGCAGTTGCAGGTATATTTTCCTCTAAGTCTTCAGGAGAGCTGGGACAACTCAGGCCTCCAAATTTCCCCTAAGGATAGGTTTATAAAGGCTATTTTGCTGTCGTTGGATGTGACGATTGACACTGTAAATGAGGCGTATAGAAAGGGTTGCAATCTTATTATATCCCATCATCCTGTGATTTTCTCTTCCGTGAAAAAAATAGATAAAAGTGTTTATCCTTTAAATGTAGCCTATAGGGCAGCTGAATTGGGGATTGGAATTTATTCTTTTCACACAAACCTTGATATTGCGAGTGGTGGTTTGAACGATTTTTTGTGTAACTTGTTGGGTCTGAGCAATATTGAGGTAGTGGAAGATGTAAAGCCTGTTAGGATTGGAGAGCTGGGTAGTGCTTTAACTTTTGATGAGTTTTTGGATTTAGTGAGAAAAAAACTAAGTGTTGAAGTATTGAAATACGTAAAATCCAATGATAGGCATATAAAAAAGGTAGCGATTTGTAGTGGTAGTTGCATGGATCTATTAGAAAAGATGGTGGACTATAATTTTGATGTTTTTTTAAGCAGCGACCTAAAGCATCATCAGGCTATATATGCTAAAGAGATGGAAATGAACGTTGTTGATGCAACCCACTACCATACTGAGAAGTTTGCTAAACAAATTCTGAAGGAAAAGATAGAAGAGATAACAGGTGATTTAAAAGTCTTTTTGGCGGAGACTGATGGTTTGCCTTGGAATTACAGTTATTAGGAGGTGGTAGTTTTGAATTCAGATTTGAAGAAGTTATTGGATATTCAAAGTTTTGATAAACAGGTGGCGGATCTTGAGCTTGAGTTAAATAAAATTCAGCAAAAAGAAGAGAGGATTGTTGGTGTAGTAGAGGCAAAGTTGGTTCAAATCGATGAAGTAAAAGAAGAAATAGAGGAACTTGAGAAGGATCTGAAATTTAAAGAGGATTTGCTAAAAGAGACCATAGAAAACCTAAATAAATTAGAGGTTAAGCTTAATAGTGTTTCCACGGAGAAGCAGTTGCAGGCGGTAAGTACGGAGATTGATATTGCCAAAACCAATAAATCCGTACTTGAGGAAAAGATAGAGTCTTTGAAGGAGCAGATAGACCAAAAAAAGAAGGGTTTGAGGGAGTTAGAGGATAGGCACGAGCAGTTGGAAAAAACGCTTAGGGATTACCAAGAGAGATTTGCAAAGAGGAGAGAGGAGATAAACAAAGAAATTGAGAGGATTTTGAAAACGAAAGAGGAACTTTTGCCCACAATAGACAAAAAAATACTTAAGAAGTACGAAAAGATCAACAGATGGGCAAAGGGAACAGCTATAGTTCCTGTAAAGAAAGAGGCGTGTTACGGGTGTTTTATGAAATTAACACCGCAGGTTTTGGCACTGCTTCAGGATACAGATGAAATTGTTTACTGTCCCAACTGCGGCAGGATGCTTTATCTTGACGAGTCAGAAGAGTAATGGATATAGCCGACTTTTTCAAGGAATTAAGGGAAAAACGCTCAATTGATGCTGTAAAAGAATCCCACCCTGATCTGACAGATGAAGAAATAGACAGGTTTTTTGATGAAGTAATTGGTTCATTTGACAAAAACGGCAGGGTAGAGATATACGTTGATGGTGCATCTTCCTCTAACCCTGGCAATGCCGGTATAGGTATTGTTTTGAAGGTTAATGGCAGGGTGGTTGAGAGCGTTAGCAAGCCTATAGGTGTTGCAACAAATAACGTGGCTGAGTATTCTGCTTTAATTGAGGGTCTGAAGGTTGCTTTGAGTAAAGGCTATAGGAAGATCAAGGTTTACAGCGATTCAGAGCTTGTTGTGAAGCAAATCAAAGGGATTTACAAAGTTAAAGATAACAATCTTATCAATCTCTACAAACAAGTTAAGGAGCTGCAAAATCGATTTGACAGGGTTGAGATAGAGCATATTGGTAGGGAGAATAACAAACAGGCCGACAGTTTGGCAAAGAATGCCTCAAAATTAAAGGTACTATAAGTTTTTAGCAAAAATTAATTTCTTGACAAACTTAAGTTTTAAATTATATTAAAAACAAAAATGGATGGAGGTGAGGTATGATGAAGAAGTTTTTGATGTTCTTTGCTTTGTTTGCTTTCTTCTTGTCGGGTTTGGTTTTACCCCAGGAGAGTTTTGCTAAAAAGTACAGGAACTACATCATTGCCACAGCAACTCCGGGTGGCACTTACTATCCTGTTGGTGTTGCCATTGCAACGTTGATTAATATTAAGTTAGCCAAAAAGGGGATAACGGCTACAGCCATCACATCTGCCGGAAGCGGTGAGAACATTCAGCTTTTGAAGAACAAGGAAGCGGATTTTGCAATTCTTCAAGGTCTTTTCGGATCAATGGCTTACAACGGCAAGGGGCTTTATAAAAAACCTCAGAAGTATTTTTATGCCGTTACGGCTTTATGGCCAAATGTGGAGCATTTCTCTTTGCTTAAAAAATATGTGAAAACAGGCAACATTATGGATTTAAAGGGGTTGCATAAGAGGTTTTCCATCGGCAAACGTGGTAGTGGAACAGAAGGATCTGGTAAGGTTATTTTGGGTGCTTTGGGTATAAAGGTTGGTAAAGACATTTATCCTGTTTATTTAGGTTACAACGCAAGTATTGACGCTATGATCAACGGAAGGATTGTAGGTGCTAATACGCCTGCAGGACCTCCAGTAGCTGCCATAACAAGGTTGTTCGCAAAGATGGGAGCGGATAAGGTTGCCTTGTTGAACTTTACCGATGAACAGCTAAAGAAGATAGATTCACACTACGATGTTTGGTATAGGTATGTGATAAAACCTGGTACGTATCCAGGCCAGGATAAGCCTGTTTATACAATTGCTCAGCCAAACTTTTTGGCCGTGAGAAAGGGTGTTCCCCAAAAAGATGTGTATCTGATAGTTAAAACGATCTATGAAAACTTGCCGTTCTTACATAATATCCATAAAGCTACATATCATATGAGCCTTGAAAATGCCATCAAAGGTTTACCCGTTCCTTTGGCACCCGGCGCTGCTAAATTCTACAAGGAAAAGGGAATTAAAATTCCTGCCAAGTTGATAGCTAAGTAATGGATAACAAAAGGCTGCAAGAAGAGGAGTTCATAGAGGCTGAAGCGGGCTCCAATATACGCCTAAGAAACCCGGATAAGCTGGGTTTCTTAGGCGTTTTGGTTAAAATAGCAAGCGTATTTTTGGCCTTGTTTGCCCTTTGGTACAACAGCTTCGGTGTAATGAGTGAACTCCATCAGAATGCCATCTTTTTTGCAGTTATTGGTTTTATTGGGTTTATCCTTTATCCACTTTCCAAAAAGAAGGCAAGAGAAACGCTAAAAATAGATGCCGTCTTAGCTTTCCTTGTTTTAATTAGCGGTTTATACATAGTCTTTTTTGAGAATACCATACATGCCCGCAATGAGGTTTTGATAACACGGGATATAATTTTCGGCACGATGGCCGTTGTTCTGCTCATTGAGCTTTCGAGGAGGGCCGCAGGATACGTAATTCCGTTTTTAGCAATTCTGTTTTCCGCATACGCCCTGTTTTTAGGCAGATTGATGCCTCCGGGCATGTTCAGCTTTAGGGGTATTTATTTTTCAACGTATATCTACAGGATGTATTTCACAAATGATGGCATTTTTGGGTATATTGCAACGATAGCCACAACATATGTCTATCTGTTTATCCTTTTTGCTGCGTTCTTTTTGGAAAGTGGTGCAGGTGATTTTATTATAGACATAGCTAAGGCTACTTTGGGAAAAACTACGGGTGGGCCTGCAAAGGTAGCAGTATTAGCCAGCGGTCTTATGGGTTCAATTACCGGCAGTTCTGTTGCAAATGTTGTCGGCACAGGATCTATAACCATTCCTTTGATGAAGAAAATAGGGTTTAAGCCTGAATTTGCAGGTGGTGTGGAAACTTCAGCATCCGTCGGCGGTCAAATGATGCCGCCTATAATGGGTGCCGGGGCATTTATTATGGCACAGTGGACGCAAATCCCTTACACCACCATAATTGGTAAAGCCTTTATTCCTGCCGTTATGTACTATTTGGGTGTTTTATTGAACGTCCATATTAGGGCGAAGAAAAGCAATCTTAGGCCGTTGGATGATAGCGAAATTCCGTCTGTAAAGGAGGTTTTGAAACGTGGCTGGCACTTTTTAATCCCCATAGGTGTGTTGGTGGGGCTTTTGGTTAGTGGATACACACCAACGTACGCTGCGATAATAAGTATAGTTGCTGTTGTGGTTTCAAGTTGGTTGAGAAAAGAGTCCCGTATGGGGCCAAAGGAAATAATCAACGCCATGATTGTGGGCACAAGGAATATGGTAGGCACGGGTATCCTACTTTTGATTGCTGGCATTATTGTTGGAGTTATAACCCTTACAGGATTGGGTATAACGCTTTCGATTATCGTTACCTCCCTGACCAAGAATAGCATATTCTTGCTTTATCTATTCACCGCCCTTGCAGCGTTGTTTTTAGGAATGGGCTTGCCCGTTACGGCTTCGTATATAGTTTTGGCTATACTCATTGCTCCAGCATTCAAAATGCTTGGTGTTGGAATTTTAGCGGCTAATATGGTTGTATTTTGGCTTGCAGAGACGGCCAACGTTACGCCACCTATAGCACTCGCTGCTTTTGCTGCAAGTGGTATTGCTCAGTCAGATCCGGTAAAAACGGCGATAGAAGGATTTAAGTTGGCAAAGGGCTTGCTCCTTATTCCTATATTGTTTTTGTACACAAACCTACTTGTGGGCCTCAATATTCATGTTATTGTCCCAGCCATTAGCGGCTTGTTTGGCTTGTTTGGTTTCACCATATTTCTTGAAGGCTATTGGACTAAACCCCTTAACATATTTGAAAGAACTTTGTTCTTGGTAGCCGGCCTTTTGTCTTACTACCCATCATACGAGACCGATGCCACAGGCGTAACATTGATGCTACTGCTGTTTGGCTACTATTGGTTCAGAGAAAAGAAATTATCCAAGACTTAAAAGTTATTTTTCTTCCCTAATGTAAGGTATCCCCAACTCCTTCGGTGGTCTTACGTGACGTGTTTTTACGATTATAGAGCTTATTGTTATGACTATAAACGTTCCAATGTATGGAAGCATGTTTAAAATAGCGGATGGTATGGTTGTTCCTGAGGCTTGCAGTTGAAACTGTAATGCGTTTATTCCACCGAATAGATAGGCTCCAAAGAGGGCTTTTAAGGGATCCCACATGGCAAAGATCACAAGGGCTATTGCTATCCAGCCCCTGCCTGCAGTGATGCCGTCAAGCCAGAAAGGAGCATAAGACGTTGTAAGATACGCTCCGCCTGCTCCTGCTAACAGTCCGCCGAAGAATGTCCACATATATCGAACCCTGTAAACACTTATTCCCATGGCATTTGCCGCTTTGGCGTTTTCCCCCACAGCCCTCAAATTTAGACCCATAGTTGTTTTGTAAAGTATGAACCACATAACAAGGACTGTAATGTACGAAAGGTAAACGATAAGGTCTTGGCTAAAGAATATTGGGCCAATGTAGGGAATTTTGCTGAGAATGGGCAATTTTACGGTTGGTAGTGTATTGTTTAGCGTCATGTTGATCCACTTTTGGCCGTAGAATGTAGTGAATCCTCCACCGAATATGGTCAAGGCCAATCCACTGACTATTTGGCTACCCCTTAAAGTTATTGATATAAAAGCGTGTATGAGTGATGCAATGCCACCCGCGATTGTACCGGCAAAAAAGCCTAAATATGGATCTTTTGTTGTGTAGGCGACAATAAAGCCAATAAATGCACCGATAAGCATCATGCCTTCGACGCCTAAGTTTAAAATACCGGCCCTTTCTGCGAATATTTCGCCTATCGTTGGGAAGAGTAAGATGGTTCCGGCTTTAACTGTATTGGCAAGCAAGGATATGTAGATGCTATGATGATCCATTTTTCCACCTTAATTTGTAATTTAGAAATATCTGCGCCCCGACCAAGCTAAACAGTGTTATGCTTTCAATTAATCCCACTATGCCGTAGGATACGCGCATGGTGATCTGCAGTGAGTATCCGCCACTTGCTAAACCGCCAAAGAGAATGGAAGCCAAGATTGTAACAAGGGGGTCTAAATAGGATATCCATGCCACGATTATAGCCGTATAGCCGTAATCTGCTCCGATTTTAACCTGCAAGTAGTGGACTATTCCTGAAACCTCTGTCATACCAGCCAAGCCTGCCAAAGCGCCACTTATGGCCATACCTATTATAATATTTCTGTTTACGCTAATTCCGGCATACTTAGCCGCAAGGGGATTATCACCTATGACCCTGACTTCATAGCCAAATTTTGATTTTTTTATGAGGAACCACACGATCAATACGGTAATCAGTGCAAATATTATGCCTACAGTTAAGCGTGTGCCTTTAAATAGTACCGGCAGTATGGCGGTTTGAGGGAAGGTCTTGGATAAAGGGAATCCGTAACTTTCTGGATTTTTCCAGGGACCGTACATGAGAAACTTTAGAATATAGAGTGCTATGTAATTTAAAAGCAATGTGGTGATAACCTCGTTTACTTCCCAGAATATCTTTAAGAATGTCGGTATTAGAGCCCATATAGCCCCGCCGATCATGCTTGATATTACCATTACCACAAGCATTGCGGGTTTGGATAGACCGTGTGAAGCAAAAAGTGCAAAGTATGAGCTAAAGATTGCGCCCATTATGTATTGTCCATAAGCCCCTATGTTCCAAACGTTCATCCTGAAGACTACGATAAGTCCCGCTGTAATTAGGATTAAGGGTGTTGCGGCGACTAAGGTTTCCGAGAAGGCATACCAACTGCCGAAGGCGTTAGATAATATGCCGCCGTATACGTCCAATGGATTAATACCCACAATAGCCACGGCTATTGCGCCGATTATTAAGCCTATCAAGAGGGAAATTATGGGTATTATCACCTTGAAGTATTGAGGAACCGATTGTCTCTTTTCAAAGTACAGCATTATGCCTTTGCCCCAGCCATCATCAAACCGATTGTGTTTTTATCGGCCTTTTCAGCATCCATAATACCGACAATTCTACCTTCGTACATGACGGCTATTCTATCAGAAAGGGATAAAATTTCATCTAAATCTTCAGATACCAGAATAATGGTTTTACCCTTGTTTGCGATTTCTATTAGCTTTTGCCTAAAGAATTGGGTTGAAGCAATATCGAGACCCCTCGTGGGGTAGGAGGCGATAAGTAGCTTTGGATTTTCTAAAATCTCACGGGCAAGTATCAATTTTTGCATATTGCCACCAGACAAAAGCTTTATGGGTGCAAAGGGGTTATCCAGTTTGATTTTGTAGGCTTTTGCCATCATTCGTGTGTATGCAAGGGCTTTTGTGTAGTTCATGATTCCCCTTTTGGACAGTGGAAACCTATAGTACCTACGCATAATTGCGTTGTCGATGCTCGATAAATTGGGAGCTACACCCATAGCAAGTCTGTCTGCTGGTATGTAGTTGATACCAAGACGGCTTATAAATCTTGGATGTTTGTTTGTTATGTCAACACCGTTGAATATAATTTTGCCTTCTGCCACCTTCTTTAAGCCCGCTATTGTTTGCACGAGCTCTTTCTGCCCATTTCCTGATATTCCCGCAATGCCGAGTATCTCCCCCCTTTTTACGTCCAAGTCAACACCTTTGAGTGATTTTGTTCCCTTGTCTGAATATACAGTAAGCCCTTTTATGCTTAAAATTGTCTCATCTGTTTCTTTCCTTTTCCTTAAAAAATCGCACGTTTGGGTTTCTCCAACCATCAATTGCGCGAGTTCCGATTTTGTTGTTTTGTCTTTGGGAAGCGTTTTTATGACTTCGCCCTTTCTTAAAACGGTGATTGTATCTGCTATTTGCATGACCTCTTCCAATTTGTGGGTGATGAATATAATGGACTTTCCATCGTCCTTCATCTTCTTTAGGATCTTAAACAAACCTTGTGTCTCCTGAGGTGTTAGCACCGCCGTTGGTTCATCCAAGATCAGTATATTGGCTCCCCTGAATAGTACCTTTATTATCTCTATCTTTTGCTGTTCCCCTACGGTTGTCTGCCAGACCTTTACATTCGGTTCGACTTTTAGTGAATATAAACGCTCGATTTCTTTGAGTTTTTCTTTAACGGCTCTTTTGTTTATGACAAAACCGTATTCTTTCAAGCCCAAAATAATGTTTTCAAGCACAGTCAGGGTTTCAACAAGCATAAAGTGCTGATGTATCATGCCTATGCCCAATCTTATGGCATCCAACGGTGATTTTATTGTGACCTTTTGCCCATTTATGAATATTTCGCCATTTGTCGGCATGTATATGCCGTAGAGTATGTTCATAAGTGTTGTTTTGCCTGCACCGTTTTCACCCAAAAGTGCATGTATCTCACCTTTCTTTAGCTTAAATGATATATTTTTATTGGCTATAGTTTCAGGAAATATCTTTGTTATGTTTCTTGTTTCTAAAACGATTTCTTCCATAAAATAAAAAAAGAGGCAGAGGCCTCTAATGTAAAGGTTTCTGCCCCCTTTTGGTTTTTAGTGTGGGATTGATCCTACAACTCCTTTGACAAACCACTGCAGCGATAGTTTGTCTTTATCTGGCAATTCTTGTCCCTTTTTGACCATCAACTTGCCATGTTGATCGTAGATAGGACCTTCAAATACCTTGAATTTGCCCTCTTTTATCTCTTTTTCCCTTTTTAGGACGTAGGCTTTAACCTTCTCCGGCACCGTTTCTCCGAATTTACCTAATTTTACAATACCCGTTTCTAAACCGCCCCAGTATTTCTCAGACTTCCATGTGCCATCATGAACCTCTTTCAAAACTTTCACATAGTATACACCCCAGTTCCAAGCCCTTGATGTGAGAACTGTCTTTGGAAACATGTTGTGGATGTCTCTATCGTATGCAATTGCGTAAATTCCTGCTTTTTTGGCTGCCTCTATGGATGCGGGTGAATCGCAGCCGCTCACTATAATGTCTGCTCCATTTGCTATAAACGTCTCTGCGGCACTCCTTTCTTTAACAGGATTAAACCATGAGTTTGTCCAAATAACATGCACCGTTACCTTTGGATTGACTTCCCTTGCTCCAATGGTGAATGAGTCAATTTCCCTTACAACCTCTGGTATGGGGAATGGTGCAACAAAACCTATGTAGTTGCTCTTTGTCATCATGCCTGCCACAAGTCCAGCCAAATAATCAACCTGATACATTCTGCCGAAGTATGTACCCATATTCTTTCTTGTTTTGTAACCAGAGCAATGCTCAAATACCACATCTGGGTAGTCCTTTGCCACGTTGTATAGGCAGTTCATAAAACCAAAGCTTGTACCAAAGATAACCTTGTAACCCTTGTGAATGTAGTCCCTTACGACCTTCTCACACGGTGCTCCCTCTGGAACACTTTCAGAGTAGCTTGTAATAACGTATGGTAGGTGTTTTTGCAAGTAGATCCTTCCTTCGTCATGTGCCTGGCTCCAACCACCGTCATTGTGCGGTCCTATGTAGAGGAAGGCAACCTTGATTTTATCTTGTTTTGCATATGTTGTATAGCTAAATCCAAATGAAACGATCACTACTGCTAAAAATAACATAAATAACTTCTTCATCTCAAACCTCCCCTCATTTTTGGGGTTTTTTATCAATAAAGAGGGCTTAGGTCAACAAAAATTTTGTTTTGGTTGATTTTTGTGCTTCAGTTCAATAATATTGAATGAATTTAACTTTAAGAGGGGAAAGATGTTGGGCTTACTGAAGAAGGTATTTGGAACACAGAACGATAGAATATTAAAGTCAATACAACCGTATGTTAAGAAGATAAATGATAGGGAAAGCTGGGCAAAGTCCTTAAGCGATGAGAAAATCAGAGAAGAAATTAAAAAATTAGAAGATCAGTATCACAAAAAAGGTGATTTGGACGCAATACTTGTGGATTCCTTTGCTTTGACAAGGGAAGTAGCAAGACGTACGCTTAACATGAGGCATTTTGATGTTCAATTAATAGGTGGCTACGTCCTTCACAAGGGCATGGTTGCCGAGATGAAGACCGGTGAGGGTAAAACGCTTGTTGCAACCTTGGCTTTGGTCTTGAATGCAATGACGAGGCGTGGGGTTCACCTTGTAACGGTCAATGATTACTTGGCAAAAAGGGATGCCTTATGGATGGGGCCAATATACCTCTCCTTGGGTTTTACCGTAGGCGTTATTCAACAGCAAAATAAGTCTTTTTTGGTTGATTGGGATAATAAAGAAAAGTTTACTACCAAACTCGTACCTTGTTCAAGGAAAGAGGCTTATTTAGCGGACATTACATATGGGACGAATAGCGAGTTTGGATTCGACTACTTAAGGGACAATATGAGCTACTCTTTAGATGATTATGTTCAGAGGGATTTTTACTACGCTATAGTAGACGAGGTAGACTCAATTCTCATCGATGAGGCACGAACGCCACTGATTATCTCGGGTGTTGCCGATAAACCATCCTCTTTGTACTACAAAGTTGACAAAGCAGTTAGGCAGCTTAAGCCTGAGGATTACGAAGTTGATGAAAAGGCAAAGAATGCCGTGTTAACCGATTCGGGTATAGAGAAAATACAGAAGTTTTTGGGCATAAAGAACCTTTATGACATTGAGAACATAGAGATACTCCACATGGTCAACCAGTCACTAAAGGCACACACGGTTTATCATAAGGACAAAGACTACATCGTCAAAGATGGAAAGGCGATAATTGTTGATGAGTTTACAGGTAGATTGATGCCGGATAGAAGGTATTCAGATGGTCTCCATCAGGCTATAGAGGCAAAGGAGCACTTGAGAATCCAGAAAGAATCACAGACATTGGCGTCCATTACGTTTCAAAACTACTTCAGAATGTATGAAAAACTTGCGGGTATGACGGGAACCGCGGCGACAGAGGCACGCGAGTTTAAGGAGATTTATAACCTGGACGTTGTCGTAATTCCAACAAACAAGCCTGTTATCAGGATTGACCATAACGATCTTGTTTTTAAAACGCACAAAGAAAAGGTTAATGCGATAATTGATGAGATTGAAAAAAGATACAAAAAGGGTCAGCCGGTTTTGGTTGGTACAACAAGCGTTGAAAAGTCAGAGGAGCTCCATAGGTTGCTTGTTAAAAAGAGGATTCCGCATGCCGTTTTGAATGCAAAGCACCATGAGAAAGAGGCGGAGATTATAGCACATGCGGGCGAGCCGTATAGGGTTACGATAGCTACAAATATGGCTGGGCGTGGTGTAGATATAAAGCTCACGGAAGAAAGCAGAAAGCTTGGCGGCCTTTTTATTCTGGGCACAGAAAGACATGAATCAAGGAGGATTGACAACCAGTTGAGGGGTAGGGCAGGTAGACAAGGAGATCCTGGTGAATCGCGGTTTTTCCTGTCGTTAGAAGACGATCTGTTGAGGATTTTTGGGTCCGAGAGGATAAAGTTTTTGATGGATAAGCTGGGCGTCGAAGAGGGTGAGGCGATAGAAAACAAGATGATTACAAGGGCTATTGAGAATGCCCAGAAAAAGGTTGAGGATTACAACTTTGAGATAAGGAAGAACCTGCTTGAATACGACGATGTGATGAACAAGCAGAGACAGGTAATCTACCAACAAAGGCGCAGTATTTTAGAGGGAAAGGATTTGAAAGAGGATATTTTGGGATATATTGAGTCGATTGTTGAGGACTTGGCGGACGCTTACCTTCCGCAAAATATAGATCCGACAAACTGGGATGTGAGTGGTTTTAACAAGGAAATGAAGAGGATTTTCGATAGGACATTTAAGATAGACACAAAGGAGCTTTCAAAGACAAAACAGAGGGATAAGCTCATTCAAGGTATTAAAGACGAACTTATCAAGGAATACAACGAGAAGGAAGAGTTGATCGGTTCAGAGGAGATGAGAAACTTAGAAAGACAGATACTCTTGCAGATAGTCGATATGCATTGGAGAGAACACCTAAAAAACATGGACTATTTGAGGGATGCCGTTGGATTAAGGGGATATGGTCAGAGGGATCCGCTTGTGGAGTATAAAAAAGTGTCCTTCGATGAATTTGAGGATATGGTGAGAAGAATTCAAGAGGACACCGTTGCTTCAATATACCACATAAGGATAGTTGTTGAGTAGCTATTACATTGATACGCCGTTTGATAGATGGTTGATCTTTGATATAAGTCGAGACGAAATAAAAGCCATTTCGTTCGAAAAAGAACCTCAGGGATATCATCTTGATGGTTACATAAAAACATCTGTCTTAAAAGTCTTTGAAAGCAAGGATTTTTCACATTTTGACTATTGCTTACTCGATGTATCCGATCTAAGTGAAAAACAGTTAAAACTCCATAACTTTTTGATTTCCACGAAGATCGGAGGTCTCTTTTATTACTCAGATGTAGCCTTAAACCTATTTGGCGACAAACGTTTTGCAAGAGCTACGGCAAGGCTGTTGTCTCTTAACCGTTTTGCGTTCTTTGTGCCTTGTCACAGGGTTATAGCAAAGAATGGGCTCGGCGGTTATTCAAAGGGGGTTGATTTAAAAAAGAGGATTCTCCATTGGGAAGGTGTAAAATTTAATGGGGGGTGAGGATATGTACAGAAGGGAATCAGGGTGGAGCGGATTTTTCTGTGGCCTTTTTATAGCTTTGGGCTTGGTTGCTTTGGGTTATTTGGTTTCACAAACGGTGTTAAAAGTCAAGGGTCTTGAAAGGACTGTGAGTGTTAAAGGTTTATCCGAAAGGCTTGTTAAAGCTGATGTTGCGATCTATCCAATAGAGTTTACGGTAGCCGATAACAATCCTTTAAATCTCTACAAAAAGATCTCGTTTTACAAGGCTGCCGTTTTGAAGTTTTTGAAAGATGAGGGATTCAGTGATAGTGAGATTTCAATATCGCCACCCGGTATTACAGACAACTATGCTACAAATTACAATTCAAACGCCCGTTTTAGATACACAGGTAAGGTCGTTATAACCCTTTATACCCACAAAGTAGACAAAGTTGTGAATTTGGGCAAGGAGTTGTTCAAACTCAATCAAAAGGGTATTATGGCAACCAATGTTAAATTTGACACCACGTACCTTTACACGAAACTCAACACTATAAAGCCTGTTATGGTTGATGAGGCCATACAGAACGCCAAAAAGGCAGCAGAGAAGTTTGCCCAAGAATCACACTCGATTTTGGGTAAGATTAAATCTGCAAGGCAGGGTTATTTTTCAATAACGGATAGAGACCCCAATACGCCGTACATCAAGCGTATCAGGGTCGTTGTTGATGTTGTTTATTATCTTAAGTAGATAGTTGTTTCTTTAGTTGTTCGAGTTCTTCTTTGTGTTTTAATAGGAGTTTCGTGTTTTTCTCTATCTCCTTCAATATCTCCTCAGATCTCTTTTCATTCTCCGTTTTGAGTTTTACGGCTTTTTCAAGAGCCTGTTGTATGGCTTCGATTGTCAAATCAAGCTTGTCTTTAAGCTGATCCTTAAACCTAAAGGTTGTCTCCCTGACCCTCTTTGTAAGGTCATATCTGACTCTTCCACAATGTCTGTCAAATAGCTCTACCGTTGTATTTTTTATGTGCTTTTGGGCTATCTTTTTGCCTATGAAGAAAGGCAGTTTTGTTCTAAACGTGGTTGCAAAGATGTTCAGAATACCCATTTGATCTTCCAGCATAAAATAGAAATCGCTTTTTTGGGTTAGTTTTTCGCTGTCCACATAGGCATTTAATTTGACATCAAACAGAGATGATGCGGTGTTTATGACATCTTCAATCTTTTGGTTGATCTTCTTTGCAAGATCATTGTAAACAACTTCCACCTTTTCTGAGATTATATCCGACTGCTCCTTTCTCCAATTCGTGAAGATCTGTAAAATGTATTCGTTCATCTTTTGCGTCATGAAATTTTCAAATTCCTCAGTTGACATCTTCTCTTTGGATTTTTCCTTGAAATGCTCTTGCATCTTCTCTATGAGGCTTGGCAGCTCTTTTTCCTTTAGTATTTCAATTTCTTCGTCTAACTCCTTGTAGATCTTATCGATGCGTTTGTCCAATATGTATTCGTACTCTTCAGCTTCTTCCCTTACACTTTCAATAAACTTTGAGAATTTTTCAACTTTTTCTTTTAGGCTTTCCACTGAGAGTTTTTGTGTTTCCTTTTGGAGCTTGTAAGATGTAAGTTCGTTGTTTATGTGTCTTAAGAGTGTGTTTATTACACTTGTTGCTATTATGTTCATCCTCTCTTTGGCAATGAATTCGTCCAGTGCACGCTCAATTTGGATCATATTGGATCTTTCCAAGAGATTGGCGTCCTTGTTTAGTTTGGCTTTGAGTGCATTTCTTGCCGAAATCGGATAGATCTTTATATCATCAGATCCCGTGTATTCTTTAAGCAAATTTCTGTTGAACTCAACAACTTCGTCTAACTCATCCTCAGATACTATGTCTATTTTGTTTAGAACGAAGAAGAATTTTTCAGTGTAGACCTTCACGTTTTTTAAGAACTCAATCTCAGCCTCACCCAAAGGCGGATCGGGGCTCATCAAAAATACAGCAGCGTCGCAGTATGGCAAGAAACTGTAAGCCACATCCGTGTTGTGTTTAAAGACACTACCAATGCCCGGTGTATCAATGATCCTTACGCCCTTTTTTAGGTATTCAGATGGGTGATAGACGTAAACTTCCTTCACCTGTAGTTTGTTTTCTGGATTGTGTTTTTCTGTTACGTATTTTTCGATTTCGGATACATTTATGGTTTCCTCGTGGTTGTCTAAAAACTTGACAACGGCCTTTTTCGTGTCTGAGTATTGTATTATCGTAACGATAGATGTTAAAGGTAGAATGGATGAAGGAACAATGGTATCTGATAAAAGGGCATTGATGAAGGTGGATTTTCCCCTTTTAAACTGCCCGACCACAACCAAATTGAACTGTTCTTCATCTAATTTTTGTTCCGCTTTTTTTAGAGCACTACTGTTTGGTGTAATTTGACTTAAGGCTTTAATCTTTTCTTTGAGTAGGGGCTTGATTTCCATAAAAACACCTCCCCCTTTTAATTTTGGGTAGAGGTTATCATCCCCGAAAGTGGGGCGTTTAAGGCTAACCTCATAGCCTGCTTGTTTTATATACAAAATAAGGGTTTCCAAATCAATGTTAAAAAGTTTGACATTTTTCGCATTTTTTTGTAGTTTAATTTAAAATTGGGTAGGTTTTATAAAAATTAAGGAAAAGTTGTGTATCCTTTATTAAGACAGGGGAAAATTTTATTGTATGTTTATTTTTTAAATGAATTGTTAGGGGGTGGCCCATGGTGAGTGAGGGTGCAAAGAAGTTTTTACAGTGGAGGGATTTTTTCTTAAATGTAAAGAGTTACAGGGAGGCCTATGAGCAGTTTGAATGGCCGGAGATCGATGAATTTAACTGGGCAATTGATTATTTCGATGAATATGCAAAAAATAACAAAAACTATGCGTTGATTTGGGCTGATGAGGATGGAGAGGATAAGAAGATAACATTTGAGGAGATGAGTAAGAAGAGTAATCAGGTTGCGAACTTTCTTAAGGACATTGGGCTTGAAAAGGATGATAGGGTTTTGATTATTACAGAGGTTTTACCAGAAGTCCATGAATTGACCCTTGCTTTAATGAAGGCGGGCGGTGTGTTTATTCCTGGTGCGACAACACTTCCAGCCAAAGATATTGCGGATAGGATAGAAAGGGGAAATATTAAGTATGTAATTGTTCAGGATAAGTTCATGGATAAAGTGGAAAAGGTAGATAGGGGTATATTATCGAGAATAAAGAGATTGGTGAGTATAGGTGATGAGAAGCGAGAGGGTTGGATAAACTACAACGATGCTGTGAAGAACTATTCGCATGAGTTTACTAAAACTGAGCCAACAAAAACGACGGATCCGTGCTACCTGTTCTTTACATCTGGAACAACTGCAAAGCCAAAATTGGTTGTTCATACACACATATACCCCGTGGGTCATTTAACTACTATGTATTGGCTTAATACAAGGGAAGGCGACATTCATTACAATATAAGCTCACCAGGATGGGCTAAATACGCTTGGAGCAGTATTTTTGCGCCGTGGAATGCGGGTGCAACAATATTTGTTCTTAAGTACGCTAAATTTGATGCCTCTTTGGCTTTGAGGGCAATGGAAAAGTACGGCGTAACTACGTTATGCGCCCCTCTAAGCGTTCTGAAGCTTTTGGTTTTAGAGGATTTGGGCAGTTATAACTTGAAATTGAGGCAGGTTGTGAGTGCTGGAGAGCCTTTGATACCAGAGGTGCTTGAAAAGGTTGAACAGGGATTGGGTGTGGAGATTAGAGAGGGTTACGGACAGACCGAAACCACCTGCTTAATTGCCAATTTCCCTGGTGAACCAAGAAAGAAGTTATCTTTTGGAAAACCGGCCCCTGGTTATCATGTGGAGATCTTGGATGACAATCTAAAGCCCGTTAAACCTGGAGAGGACGGGCAGATTTGTGTTAAGGTTAAACCTAAGAAACCTCTCGGTTTGCTTGCAAAGTATGAGGATGAAGAGGTTAACAGTAGGGTATTCCAGGGCGATTGGTACTTGACGGGCGATGCTGCTTATTACGATGAGGATGGGTATTTCTTCTTTATAGGAAGGAAGGACGATGTGTTTAAGAGTTTGGATTATAGAATTTCTCCGTTTGAGCTTGAGAGTGAGATTGCCGAGCATCCAGCCGTGTTAGAGGTTGCTGTAGTTCCTACTGTTGATGATAGGGATAGGATTGTTCCAAAGGCCTTTATTGTTTTGAAGCCCGATTATAAACCGGGTCGCGGAATAGCTTTGGATATATTTAAATTTATAAGGAAGAATATTGCGCCGTACAAGAGGCCCAGAGCCATAGAGTTTTTGCAGGAATTTCCAAAGACAATTAGCGCAAAGGTTATGAGAAGGGAGCTAAGGAAATATGAGGAAGAACTGATTGTCGAGGCTGAAAGAAGAGAGTGCGAGTTCAGGGAAACGGATTTTGCAAAGGAACTGGGTTTGGGTAAAAGGTCTTGATTTTAAGGGGGTGTATCCCCCTTGCCCTCCATCTTTTTAATGCTACTAAAAACGAGTTTGGTAATATAAAATCATCTATTGAAATTGCTAAGATTTTGGTATAATATTTTAACAGATATTTAACACAGCCCAGGAATTTTACTAAAAAAGGGTAATTTATTAATTTAGGAAATGGAGGGCGTAATGGATTTTGAGTTCTCTGAGGAACAGAAATTGGTTAGACAGACAGCAAGGGATTTTGCTCAAAATGAGTTGAAGCCCATAGCTTCGGATATTGATAAGGAACATGTGATACCTGAAAGTATTTTGAACAAGCTTAAGCAAATGGGCTTTTTTGGTGTGTATATTCCTGAGGATTATGGGGGGGCAGGTCTTGATTACATCTCTTACATTATAGTCATAGAGGAGATTGCCAAGGTTTGTGCCTCAACGGCCGTCGTTCTATCCGTTCACAATTCCCTTGTTTGTAACGCCATATACATGTTTGGAAATGAGGAGCAAAAGAAAAGGTATCTCCCAGGGCTTTCAAGGGGCGAGAAGATTGGGTGTTTTATGCTCACAGAACCCGGTGCTGGCAGCGATGCGGCATCAATTGCTACGACATGTGAGGATAAGGGTGATTATTTTTTGGTTAATGGCAATAAGATATTCGCCACAAATGGCGGATTTAAGGGCATTGGTATATTGTTTGCCACACATGATAGGTCTTTAAGGCACAAGGGTATTGACGCTTTTGTCTTGGATCTGGTTTCTGATGGTGTTGAGCTTTTAAGAAACGAAGATAAGATGGGTTTGAGGGGAAGTTATACGTCGGCTTTTGCTCTAAACAATGTAAAGGTTCCCAAGGAGAATTTGTTGGATGGATATGGGAATGGTTTTAAGATTGCGATGGAACTTCTAAACGGTGGAAGAATAAGTATTGCGGCTCAGGCCTTGGGCATAGCTGAAGGTGCATTTGAAATGGCTTTGGAGTATTCTAAAGAGAGAAAGCAATTTGGTAAACCCATAAGCTCTTTTCAGGCTATTCAATTTAAGCTTGCCGATATGGCTATGAAAATAGAATCAGCACGGCTTTTGACCTATAGGGCGGCTTGGCTGAAGAACGAACATAAAAATTTTATTATTGAATCGGCTATAGCAAAAACTGTAGCTTCTGAAACGGCAAATTACGTAGTAAAAGAGGCTATGCAGATTTTTGGAGGTTATGGGTATATAACTGACTATGGGATAGAACGCTATTACAGGGATGCAAAGATTACAGAGATTTACGAAGGTACAAACGAGATTCAAAAGCTCCTTATAGCCAAGCAGCTTTTAAAGTAGAGGTGGGCGTTTTTTAACGTTTTTATGCTGTTTTATGGAGGGTGGCATGGGTTATGTACCGAAGAATGTAATTAGGATTGTAACGGCAACGAGTTTATTTGATGGTCACGATGCCGCTATAAACATTTTCAGAAGGATTATGCAGGATAAGGGCGCTGAAGTAATACACTTAGGCCATAACAGAAGTGCTTATGAAATAGTGAATGCTGCAATAGAAGAAAATGCCCAGACGATTGCGGTCACATCGTATCAAGGTGGGCATATTGAGTTTTTCAAGTACATGTACGATTTATTGAAGAAATATGGAGCAGAGGAGGTAAGGATCTTCGGGGGCGGGGGTGGTGTAATTGTTCCCGATGAAATTAAAGAGCTTGAGAATTACGGCATTGCAAAGATCTTTTCGCCCCAAGACGGTGTAGAAATGGGGCTTGAAGGCATGGTGGATTATCTTTTAGAGCTCAGCGATTTTCCGAGATACAGGGAAGAGGATTTTGAACTTTACTTAAAAGATTTAGACAGGTATTTACCTAAGGCCATAAGTTTGGTTGAAGATTTAATGACGCGTGGAAAATGGACAGAGGAACATCAGAAACTTTTGGATAAATACTTTGATGACGTTAAAAAGGATGTCAAGGTAATTGGTTTTACAGGGCCTGGTGGAGCGGGTAAATCCACGCTTGTTGATGAAATATTAAGGCGATTTACAAACACGTTTGATAATAAAAGATTGGGTGTCATTGGAATAGACCCAACGAGAAAAAGTGGAGGGGCTTTGCTTGCGGATAGAATAAGAATGAACACTTTACCCCACAAAAACGTCTATATGCGTTCCATAACAACAAAGGAAGCGAACACATCGGTATCTAAATCAACAGATAACATCATAAAATTATTTAAGATAGCTGGATTTGACGGTGTAATTTTGGAAACAGCAGGCTCAGGTCAAAGCGATGTGGAAATAGTACATTTGGCCGATACAAACGTATTCGTGACAACACCTGAATATGGAGCGGCTTTGCAGCTTGAGA
>WFQR01000151.1 GCA_015486955.1 Hippea sp.
GATGTTTTTGTTACATCGGATACAGGAACCATGCACGTTGCCGCAGCAAAAAAATTCAATGAATTAGGGAAAGAGTTAAGAAATAAAACAGCAGTTTTCTCTATTTTTGGAGCCACTTCGGCTCGAGTGTACGGATATGATTCGTATAACAGGCACTTCTTAAAACCTGGTCAGGATGTACCGTCAAAATTATACATCTCCAATGCCATATGCAGAAATGTAACATGTATAAATAAAAAAGCAAAAAGATGTAAAAAAATAAGGTGTTTCGATGGTATAAATGGATTTGAAGTTGCAAAAGATATCATAAACTATTTATCTAAAGATTATCTAAAGAGCAAATAGTGCAATGAGATTTATTCTGTTGATTGTTGTATCATATGTAATTGGCTTTTTTACAGCTATTCCTATAGGCGCAACTCAGGTAGAAATAGCAAAAAGGTCGATATCAGGGTATATCAAAGAAGCCTTAATGGTTGTTGCAGGTTCGGTTGCATCAGACTTGATGTATGGCTTTATAGCTATGTTTGGAATAGCACCTTTCTTAAAAGATGAAAAGGTAGAGGCGTTTTTTTGGTTTATAGGCGGAATAATACTAATTGTTTTGGGGATTTTTACATTAATTTATAGCCATAAACGTGGATATAACAATACTGAAAAAACAATGCTATTTAGATCTCACACATCACTGCTTGTGGGATTCTCTTTAGCTGTTACAAATCCTCCGATAATCTTTTGGTGGTTGTTTTGTTTTGAATTTATAAAAAGTGTTGGAATAGTGCCTAATTTTGAACCGGTATATGCGGTCATTTTCCTTCTATCAGCCGGTGCTGGCATAGCTTCTTACCTTTCAGGGCTTGCCCTCTTTTTAAGAAAAGTAGGCAAAAAAATATCATATAAAACAGAACGCAAGATAAACAAGGCTATGGGAACGCTATTGATTATGCTATCTTTATACTTTTTCCTTAAATCCGCAGATGTTCTGTTGAGATTTCATGTTTTATAGAAATATCTAACTAAATACATCTCTGTAAAAATTACAAGATGTTAATATTGCTGTAAGATGAGATTAACCTTGAGTTTATATCATATATTGAATTGAAGAATGGGTTTTCTAAATCATTTAAGAAAGGGGGTAAATGATTGATGCATATATTTGACGCCATACAGCATACTGTTCTTGCGAACATATCACATATAGGCGTATGGGGATATTGGATAGCTTCAATTGCCACATTATTTGAAACAGTTCTTATCATTGGTCTTTTCTTTCCAGGTTCAACCATTGTTTTAATATTGGGAGCGTTAGGTGCTGCCGGTTACTACGATTTTTGGCGTCTAATGGCATTTGTCGTCCCTTTCGCTATACTCGGAGATTACATAAATTACAAATTAGGCAAAAAATACGGCAATAAGTGGCTTATAAAAGAAAAATGGTTTTTGAAACAGAGTTATTTAGCAAAGGGTAAAAAGTTTTTTGATTCCTACGGGGCAAAAAGCTTATCTATAGGCAGACTTATCCCTGGACTTAAGGAAACTTTCCCCTTCATAGCAGGAAGTATGGATACAAAAATCAGTAAGTTCTTGCTTTGGGATACAGTTGGTGCTATTGCGTGGAGTTTTGAATTTTTAGGAATCGGCTATTTGTTCGGCAGCTCATTAAATATCGCAAAGGCATGGCTTGGAAGAATAAGCATAGTTCTTGCATTTATCCTATTTCTTTTTGTGTTTTTCCAGATTTTCAAAATCTTATTTACAAAATATGGCAAGGATATAGTACACCTGCAAAAATCCATATGGAACTCAATAAAAAATAACCCAGATATACAGAAAATCTATAGTAAACACCCAAAACTATTTAGTCTTATAAGCTCAAGATTAACCACAAAAACTTTCTATGGTCTACCTCTAACACTCATTTCTTCTGTCTTGCTTTATCTCCTTTTTCTTTTCTTTGAAGTAACTTTCGAGATATTTAATAAAGGAGTGTTATACAAATTCGATTTGATGCTTGCAAATTTAATATACTACTTCAGGAATCAAACAACAATAAAATTGATGTTATTCATAACAATGTTTGGAAATAAAATAACAATATTAACTTTAATTTCTACAGTGACAATAATATTCTTCATAAACAATAAAAGAAAATACATCCTACCACTATTCATATCTACGATAGGATCAACAGTTACAACATGGCTTATAAAGCTACTCCTACAAAGACCGAGACCATATGAAGCCTATTATCACGCTGTAGGTTTCTCATTTCCCAGTGGACATGCAACAATAGCTTTAGCCTTCTATGGTTTTCTAACATATTTTGCAATATCTGAGATCAAAAGCATAAGGTTAAAACTAAATCTTCTTTTTATTGGTGTCATTGTTATTCTTCTTATAGGCACAAGTAGAATCTACTTAGATGTCCACTATTTTAGCGATGTATGTGCGGGTTATATTGCAGGAGCATTTTGGCTCACATTAGCTTTGGGGTTTAGTGTTTATACAAAATATTCAAAACCCAATATGCAAAAACACACAAGCAAGAATATGGTTTACATATCCTATTTTATTGTTTTTCTATCCTTACTATTCGTGACTATAGTAGCACTAAAGTTTAATCCCAAACCTATTAAACCAAGACCATGCAAATCAAGGCAGATAAACAATATTTGCAATTTATTTAAAAATGAGAACATGAAATACACGACAACTATCTTAGGAAGAAGACAAGAACCTATTAACTTGATTTTGATAGCTAAAAATGACAAGAGCTTAAAGAAAGATATAAAGTCTGCAGGTTGGCATTTCGCGGATAAGTTAAGTCTAACTTCAATTGAGAAATCAATTAATGCGCTTATCTTTAACAAGCCCTATCAAAATGCCCCTATCTCACCAGATTTTTGGAATTACAGGGTAAACGACTTCGGCATAGAAAAATTGATCAAAGGTTATGGCATCAGCCTCAGGCACCATGGAAGAATATGGAAAACATGCTATAAAATTGATAACAAAAATATTTACGTTGCCAGCGTAAGTTTTGACACAAGACTTAAGTGGATAATTCACAAGATTAGTCCAAACATTGACAAGGAAAGGGAGTATTTTTTAAAGAGCCTTTTGTCAAAACACCTGGTAAAAAAGTATAAAGCCATACAGTTGGTGAAACCATTCGTAGGATACAACTTTTATGGGGATAGCTTCTTTACAGACGGAAAGGCCTATGTAATTTGGCTCAAATAACAGATCCATCTTCCAAAGGAAGCACTATCAAAGCAAAACTTATAAGTAACATACCAATTTCTGAGAACAAAATAACTGCGCCAAATCCAAGCAAATTCCAGATGTATCCTACAATCAAAGAGCCAAGTGAGGCAAAGATAGCTATACCTGAGTAAAAAACGCCGTAAACAAGTCCCTTGGATTTGGCATATTTAGATATGTAAGATCTTATGGTGTTTATTGCTAATACAGTAAAAAAACCCAGAAAAATAAAGCTTACCCACGGGAAATCAATGTAAAGTGAGATTACAGATAGCTCACCTAACAAAAAAGATATTATAAGGCTTCTCTTTACACCTATTTTATCGCTTAAAATACCGCTGTAATAACTGGATATTGTCTGAGTTAAAGTGAGAAGAATCACAAAAAGCGGAATAGTCCTTAAACTGTAGCCCAACTGCCTTACCCTCAAAATAAAAAATTGATCGTTTAACATAAAAAAGACAAAACCAAAACTTACAAATAACAATGGTATAAGTAAAAGATCGTTCCTGTTAAACACGGATCTATTCACATTCTTGCTTTCTTTGGGTATATCTTTAAGCAAAAAAATAGCTATAAGCACAGCAATAGCTCCCGGTAAAGCAGTCCAACCAAATATGGTCCTTATCATTTCCTCATTTTTCCCTGTTATATTAAATATTAAGAAAATAACCAACGCCCCGCTTAATTCTCCTGCCATATCCATCATTTTATAAAAGCCAAATGTTTTTCCATGCTGATTGTTTTTCACATACGCACTTACCAAAAAATCCTTTGGGGCACTTCTTATAGCCTTACCCAGCTTTTCTATTCCTCTCAATACAATTACAGGTAAATACGTGTTGGAAAAAGACAGTAATGGTTTGGAAATAGCAGAAATTAAGTAACCAGCAACAATAAACGGCTTTACGGTCTGAAATTTATCGCTTAAAAAACCGAAGAGAACCCTGAATACATAAGACACAAACGTAGCAACAGCAATAACGATACCTAACTTATTCACACCCTCTTTCAATACAAACACTACAAAAATAGGCAAAAGAGTGGTAACCATAGATGA
>WFQR01000152.1 GCA_015486955.1 Hippea sp.
GCCATTGCCTTAACAGCGGCCTCACCCGTCTTCATTGCATATCCCACAAGCTCATCAACGCTTAGATCCTCTGTCGTTATTGCCATACCCTCTGCCAAAAAGTTCCACACATCTTGGTCTTCATAGCCCAAAACGGCTGCGTGTTCAGCGTAAGCACCCAAGCCCTTCAAACCGTAAATGATGAGTTCCTTCAAAGACCTGATATCTTCGTTTTGCTCAGCCGGTATTTTTACCTCATCCCACTTTGCTAAGAATTCCTCTTTTGTTGTTGCGTTCCACGTGGCGCTGTCATGCAGACCATCATCGCTGATGTTGTATTTCTTCTTAATCTCATCCCTCAGTTTTAATCCTTCGTTAATTGCCTCTGTAATCCTGTCTTCGTCAAAATTAACGTTTGTTATAGTGGTAAACAGGGCTTTGGCTATAAACCTTCCAACTCTCGGTTCGACCGTTCCAGCCTTTTTTGATACAACACCCAAACCCTTTGTTACATAGACGAGCACATCCTCTAAATTTGCTACCCTTTCATCCTTTCCACATACACCCCTAACCGTGCATCCCTGATTTCTTAGTGTCTCCTGACATTGGAAACAAAACATTGCCATAAAGCACCTCCTTGCTTTTTATCTAGTTTAACTATATACTAAAATTAACAAGAAATAATTGATTTAGGTCAAGATATGAACAAACAAGAAGCACTTGAGAGTTTTTTGGCGGTTTTGGATATAAAAGATGATAGGTTTTTAAAGGATTTAAACGCCATTTCAATGCTTATCAGCAAGAGAAAGGGTGAAATCCTGTTTTTAGAGGGCGACAGTGGTAGTGATCTGTATTTTGTATTGAAGGGTGCCATAAAGATTTTTAAAACCAACAGCGAAGGTAAAGAGATCACGATTAACATAGCTCAAGAGGGCGAACTCTTTGCAGAGATTGTCCTATTTTTGAAAAATACGTATCCAGTCAGCGCAATGGCCATTGAAAATAGTCTACTACTTGCCATAGATTCAAAGAGGATGTTTGACAAGATCAAGGAAAATCCCGAATTTGCAATGAAGTTTCTCGGCTTATTTGCCAAAAGGCTTAACTATTTGACAGAAAAGGTAAAAGAGCTATCTATTGATGATGCTAAAGAAAGGTTGCTTGGCTATCTAAACAGAAGGGATAAAGGCGACGGTGTTGTTGAAATTAAGTTACCCAAAAAAGAGATTTCCTCAAGTATCGGCGTTTCTCCTGAGACCTTCTCAAGGATATTAAAGAAACTTTCTGAGGAAGGCGTGATTTCCATAGAAGGCAAGGTCATAAAGCTTTTGAAATGAAGAGGTATCTTAAAGTTCCGATTATTGCCATACTCTCTTTCATTGTTATTGTCTTAGGGATTTACACGATTATAAGTTTCAAAACGTCGTTGGTTGGTTTTGTTTTGAATATCTATCTGAAGAAGTACGGCTTATACCAGAATTTCAAGAATATGAAGGTGAATTCAAGCTCTTCCCTATCTATTGACGGATTTTTCTTGAAGAAGAAAAACGTATCTATCAAAGCCAATAAGCTCCGTTTTTGGATTGATAAATTGGGAAGGATTAACTTAGCCTTAGAAAAACCTGTAATTACTGTGGTTTTAAAGAAAACAAACAAAAGTTCCAAAGGTTTTGCCGTCCCACCTTTAAAAATAGGATCTGTAGATTTAAATGGTCTGACGCTTAAGATAAAAAGGAACGATAAAGAGATTGTGAATATTAATAACGCCACCTTAAAGCTTACTAACTCGACATTGGCTTTTGCTGGCAGGGTGTTCATTAACACAAATAATATCTTTATGGATGGCGATATCCATAACCTAAGCTGCACGTACTCTCTTTTTAAGAACGGAGTTGCAATACGAAATATAAAAATCTTACCAAATAGATTGAGCTTGAAAACCAAAGATCTTCAGTTTCAAGCAGATAAGCAAATAACAATAAAGAATGTAGCGATTAAATTCTTTCCGTTTTCTGTTTCTATCAGTGGTTTAAAGGGTAATGTTTTGTCCCAATTCAAGGGTATTAAGGTTTCGTGCACCGCACTTGTTGATTATCAAGACAGAAAAGCCACTTTTGTGCTAAAAGGCGTTAAAGTAATTGGTAAACCACTGGGCGCTGGAAGTGTAAAAGCTAAAATTTCTTTTGATAAAAGAATGAGTGTATCGGCGTTGTTTGACAACCTAACGTCAGATTTGGATGACTTTGTGTCTCAGGACATTAGAGGGAGCTTAACATATGACGGTGTGGTAAGGATAAAGATTTTAGGCGGGCAGGCTATTGCGTTCAACAACGTGTTCTTTGATTTCACCCAAGATCCGTTGAAGGTATCGTCTGATCCAAGCAGAACCGCTACGGAGGTTTCTTTAGGCGATCTATTTAAAAGCACGATTAAGAGAATTGCCGATGACAGTTACAGGTTTTCTTTTTTTACGGACAATTTAACAAGTATATCGAAATTTTTAAGCGATTCTTTGGATGTCCAAGTTTTCAGGGATATACATTTAGAGGGTGAGCAACTTGCACGTATTTTTGGTGCTGTCAACACAAAAACAAGGTCGTTTGTGGCGTTGGCACAAGTATCCTGTGGTGCACTGTTGTACAAAAACCTCAAGTTTTTTAATGTAAACGCACAACTTCCGTTGGTTGTTAATTCTAATGCTCTTGAAAAAGGGAATATCAAGATAGGTAGATTGGAACTTGAAGGTTATACCTTTCCTTTGCATCTTCGTTTAAAATCAACCAACAATGAGATCTTTGTACACTTTTATCCGATTAAGACGCAAGAATTCGATCTTAAACCTTTTAATTTGCGTTTTGACGTGAACAAAAAGACACTTGCTTTTTCCAAAATAAAAGCCCGTATTTTTACAAGATTATCTAAGATTTTTATTGACCTCTCTGGAAAGTACTCAGACGGCATTTTGAAGACGTTAGGAACTGTTAGGGCAAAGGTATTTGATGGCTCTGTGAAGATTAAAGATATAAGCTTGAAGCTAAAGGATGTTCCCATTGTGTCCATGAATGTCACATTTGATCATTTAAACCTTAAAAAGATCACCC
>WFQR01000153.1 GCA_015486955.1 Hippea sp.
CCTCTAAAACTGGAGAAATATTGTCCACAAACTCGCAATTCTCAATGATGACATTTGAATTCTCAAAGGACAATAAGCTAATAAACAAGCCATCGGAACCGTTTCCTAAAAACCTACACCCTTCAAAAGAACAGATCGAATTTTCACACTCTAAAATATCAACGTCAAATTTGCTAAAAATACAATTACAAAATCTAATCGAAGAGTTAACTACCTCAAAACCTCTCTCACCCAAAAACTCGCAATTTCTAAACTCTATCTCTTTGTTCGATACACTGAAACCCCCTTTCAAATCAAATTTTCTGTTTTTGTAAATCATTTCAGAATGTTGTTTATTATCCTGATAACAATGAATATCAAAATCGATACCAAAATCATCAATGCAGTGACGGGCAGGGCGTAATTCAAGCCAAAGGAGTTAAATCTATCGTAAATCATAACAGGGGCTGTCATAGGGTGGTAGGCTATTATTACAACGGCTCCAAACTCTCCAATTCCCCGTCCCCACATCATCAGTGCACCATTAATTATATCTTTCCGTGCAAGCGGCAATGTAATTCTAAAAAACGTCTCAAAGGGGCCTGCACCTAAGCTCCTCGATACAAACTCCAACCTTTGATCAACCTTTTTAAAACCCTCTTTGGCCGAATTTATGAGAAACGGGGCAGAAACAAACATCATAGCAATCAAAATTCCATACTGAGTATCCAAAAAGGTAACACCAATGCTTTTGAAAAATTTTCCAAAAAAGCCGTTTGCCTCAAACACCATCAGTAGTGCAATACCGGCAGCAACGTGGGGTATCATAACAGGTATATCGATCAAACCCTCTAAAACCCCTTTCAAGGGAAAATCCACCCTTGCTAAAACATAAGCCAAAGGAACGCCAGTTAGAATAACCAAAACCGTCGCATACATGGATACCTTCAATGAAAGCAAAATTGACGAAACAATAGAGCCATCTTTCAATGACTGCAAATATTGATTAATGGATAGAGACGTTAAAATACGAAATACAGGTATGGTTAGAAACAACAAGAGCAAAATGGAGAAAATGGCAAATACTACCTTCAGCCTCATTCTTTAAAAAACACCACTTTCGATTTATTAAAACCGATCAACACATCCCCTTTTAGCGCCTTATGTGAATAAGCATAGATTACACCATTTTTCACTTCCATCTTTACTAAATTGGCATTCTCCTTTGGGCTTACAGAAATCACCCTTGCCTTGATTTTAAAGTCTCCTTTACCCTCAAGATTGACATCATAAGGAGACACTGAAAAGTAACAATCCTTTAAACCTATAAGTTCGCAAGGCAATACATTTTTAAAACCCAAAAACTCGGCGACGGCTTTAGACGTTGGTCTCTCAAAAACATCTTTGGTATGTCCAAACTGCACAAGCTTACCATCTATCAAAACACCGCATTTATTGGATAAGCTCAAGGCTTCCTTCAAGTTGTGTGTAACGTAGATTGTTGTCAAATCAAATCTCTTATGTACTTCCTTTAAAAATTCGATAAAAATATAGCGAAAACTAAAATCAATGGAAGAAAGCGGCTCATCCAAAAGCAACAGCTTCGGTCTACTGATCAGGGCACGAGCAATGGCTACCTTCTGCTTTTCACCACCGGATAGATTTTTGGGTTTCCGATTCAACAACCTTTTGAGACCAAAAATGTCAACGATGTCTCTGTATAAGTCCTCATCCCTATACTTTGAATACAGCAAATTCTGCTTAACACTTAGATGATTGAACAACATAAAATCCTGGTACACAAGCCCGATGCGTCTTTTCTCTAAGGGTGTGTTCGTTATATCAATGCCATCCAAAAATACCCTTCCCTTGTGTTTGTATATACCGGCAATAGTTTCCAAGAGCAGGGTTTTTCCACTGCCTGTTTTTCCTATAATCGAAAGAAAATCACCCCTTTCAAGCTCAAAATTCACACCATTTAGCTCAAAATCACCCCTTCTAACGTATAGGTCCTCGATCTTAAAATAACTCATTTGACAGATTCAAGTATGGAAGCATCGCCAATGATCTTTGGAGGGCTGATGACACCCTGGCCACACTCTTTCATAATCCTCTGCCCATCTTTTGATAGAACAAACTTCACGAACAACACCGCCCCTTTTTTGTTCACAGGTGAATTGGCGTTTTGAGGAATTGTTATACCGTAAATCATGGGCTGGCCTCTTTTTACAATAAACGTGCCTGGCTTTTTGCCTGTTACCTTAAAAGAAACAGTTGAGTATAGCTTTTTATACTTAAACGACCCCAATGAAACCTCTTGCGGCAATTGAATGTACTTCAAATGATGTTGTATGGCCACAGATTTGTATAAAAAGATGTAGTCTACGTAGTGCATCCTCAAAAGGGCAAGTAGGTCCGTCTCCTTCGGCCTTACAACCACTTTACCCTTTTTCTCAAAGCCAGGTTTATAGTAATCTGGGTAACCAAATAGTTTTTTAAAAAAGTTCTTCACATGATAGTACTTCTCAGCCAATTTGGTAACTAACATAGCCCTGTATCCGCATGGATCATCGTTGGGGTTTGAATGACCCACAACAACATCCTTTTTTAACAGGATGTAAGGCCAATTCTTCGAGTTTATAACACTTGCATACCTCGATTTATCCGTGTAAACGATGGCCATTTCATTTGTGGCAAAGAGCGCGTTGAATTTGGCGTTTCCTGTTTTTATGAGCAAATTGTTAATTACCGTGTAGTCAGCAGAACCCATTACATCACAAGGAAGATGTAGATCGGCAATCTTTCTCGCAGCCATCCTTGAACCGCTTGCCTCTCTAACGACAACATACTGGGGGTATTTCTTTTCAAATAACTTACTGATTTTCTCAAACGGAACGGATAAGCTTCCTGCATGGAATACAATGATCTTCTCTTTTGCCCACGATTGAAAACTGAAGATAAAGAAAACAAAAACAATGAATACAAAAATCTTCCTCATGCTTACCCTCCTTGCCAACCTTTCTGAAATTTTACTCACTCCTTTTGGCATGTCAAAACCTAAATTTTGACTAAGATTGCCTAAAGGGATAAAATTAAACATGTGTTTGGCTGTTTTCGCACTGAATAGACATCCAAAATACAAACTGATAATGATTTTTAATCGTGATGAGGACAAAAGCAGGGAATCTGAGCCAATACATTGGCTAAATAACAACGTGCTTGCAGGAAAAGACGAAAAAGAGGGTGGAAGCTGGTTTGGTATCACAAGAAGGGGACGCATCGCATATCTAACAAACTTCAGAAATCCAAAGGTATTTGATGAAAACAAGAAAAGTCGGGGCTTAATAATCAAAGAGTTCCTAAATTCGACCGTTGGGTCTTTAGAATTCTTGGAGAAACTCAAAACAGAAGTAGAAATCTACAATCCGTTCAATTTGATTGTAGGGGAGAAAATCGACACCTTGTATTACCTATCCAGCGTTACAAAAGAGGTCAAAGTTATAGAAAACGGCATACATGGTTTGAGCAACGGATTATTAGACGAGGAGTGGCCAAAGGTGGTAAAATTAAAAACGCTGTTTACCAAGTCAATAAAAGAACCATCAATAGACGTAAATGAACTATTTAACATACTATCAGACAGAGAAACGTTTCCTTTGGAAATGCTGCCAGACACAGGCGTTGGCAAAGATTTAGAGGTGAAACTTTCGCCCATATTTGTGGACTTTGAAGGCTACGGCACAGTTTCGTCAACCGTCTTACTGATAGATAAAGATAACAACGTCTTCTTGAGGGAAAAGAGGTTCGTAGAACCAAAAACGGATCTGATTTATAGGTTTAAATTGCTATGACGATGGAGCTTTATAAATTTTTAGAAAATGCATACATAAAGAAAGAGCCAGACATTCAGATTTTAATTGGAAGATACTTTCTAAAGCCTTTGTACAGGCTCAAAAAATTGAGAATAGAGATCGAAGGGTTAAGCAACATACCAGACTACCCTGTGATCTTTGCCATGAACCACACGGACAGATACAACTATTGGCCCTTCATGTTTAAGCTGTGGCGCTTGCACCTAAAGGGCTTGGTAAAACACCCCTACATTACTGTTTGGGTTAAGGGAAAGTACTACGAAAACAGATTTATTGCATCATTTATGAGATTGAGCGGCACGATACCCGTTCCATCAAAGGGTTATCTTGTAGTAAAGGATTTCGTATCCACATTTGGAAGCAAAAAGGCCTTAAACGATAAGGCTTTAAAATACCTACTGGATTACGTGAAAGGTGAAAAGGAAGAAGACGATCTAAAGGCTTTGGATGAAAAACTATACGAATTTGTAAAGAAGAAACATGGGGAATACGACCCGAAGATATATGAAAATTACAGAGAGTACATCAACAAAGTGCATGTGGACATGATGAAAAAGGTGTTAGAATTGAACAAAGATGCCATTTTTAACAAAAAACTCAACCTATTGGTGTTTCCGGAAGGGAGAAGGTCAAAAAAACTAACAAGGGGAAAACCGGGTTTAGCCCAAGTGGCTTTGGCTTTGGATGTTCCTGTTGTGCCTGTGGGTTGCAACGGCTCGGATAAGGCATATACGGGTGATTTACCGTTTCCAAAAAGCAATAAAACGATTGTTTATCGTGTAGGAAAACCAATAGAATTCAAGAAGCTTTCAGAGGAATTTAACATAAAGGAGAGTTTTGTTCCGTTCACACCGCAGTCCAAAAAATTACAGGATATTTTTGAGAAGGCAACAAATATCATAATGGAAAGGATCTACAACCTGCTCGACGACGAATATAAAGGGGATTTTAGAAAAAAAGACGAGGCTACCGTCTCAACGTTTATTTAAGAAAGGGGGGCTTATGCCAAACATAGAGATAGAAAAGAAATTCCTGCTACAGCCTATAAAAGTTGAATGTTTCTTAAAGATAAACTCGATAAAGTACGAGGCATTAGAAGTTGAGCAGTTTTATATAGAAAGGGAAGGCAAAATCGGCAGAATTAGAAAGATAAACGATAAATACTTTTTAACCTTAAAAAAGGGTGATGGTCTTGTAAGAGAGGAACATGAAAGTGAGATAGATCAATCGGTGTTTAAAAACATACTGACAAAAGAAAATCCTGTGGGAGCCTTAAAAAAGACACGATACAAGGCTAAAGTTGATGGATACGAATACGAGATTGACGAATACAAAGGAAACCTCGAAGGGCTTGTCGTTTTGGAGGTCGAGTTTGAATCCGAAGAACAAGCCCATAATTTTGAACTCAATGACCTGTTCAAACCCTTTGTAATAAAAGACGTAACGGGAGATATCAGATTTCTAAACGAAACAATAGCCAAAGGGAATTTGAAGGGCAAAATTTCATGCGAAGATATCTATAAAATAGAAACATAACAAACCTCTCACTAACAATCTTTTTTGACAAAGAAATTGATTTAGCTATATTATTAGACAATGAAAGAAAGACGCTTTCTTGGCTTAGTATACTCCTTCTTAATCGCAGTCTTTGTAGTAATATCGGCTCTCTTTTACTATTTTGAGGTAAGTCAAAAGCACGCAATTTATGACTTCATCTACAACAGCGAACTCTCTCGGCACAAAAAAGACATAAGATTGGAAACATACGCCGCCGTCTCTTACATCGATCTCACAGCAAGAAACGAAATAACACACACGTGCAATGACATCAAAAGAGAGCTCCAAACAGTTAGCATAAAAAACCTGCCGGACAACAAAACTAAGATAGAATCTCTGGTAAAAAACTTTGACGCCTCACACAGGTTCAGAATATTTATATCAAAAGATGGATTTAGCTATCCTAACACAATAGACATAAAAAGTTGTGAACCGTATACCTACTTTAACTTAAAAAACGTGCTCCTTTGCAAAAGCCCGACAAAGAACAAAAACGGTATACCTTCAAGCTTTCTGCTATCAACCAAAAACTTGGACAACAAAACGACTATAGGGGTTTACGTAAACCTCAACAACTTGGAGCTCAAAATAGCAAAAGAGGTGGAGCCAAAACTAAACGATTTCATCTTTAAATACAAAACACCAGACAGTTATTTCTTTATTGCAAAGATACTTAACATAAATGGTGGTAAAGGCTTTGGATATAACATATACAACCTATCCAAAGGTGTATCTGTAGGAAAATTGGTTTCTTCAGACAAAAAAGATGCTAAAGGCAACCCTTTCAGAGAAAAATACCTAAAAGCTTTAAAACAATGCGGAGAGACCTATTCAATATACTGGTATCCTTCGCCCTCAAGCAAAATCCCGCAAGAAAAGATATCCTTCAGAAAACTCTATAAACCATTGAGTTGGATGGTTGGAACGGGCTTTTATGTGAATAGACTCAAACAAGAGGCTTTGGTTTTCTCAAATTCACTTTTTGATAGGTTAAAATACTTCCACACCCTTTTGTTTTTCATCTATATCTTGATCCTAATATCTGTTCATTTTATAAACAGGAAATTCAGCAGATTGATGTCGAATGATACAGACACAATACTGAAAAGCGTACCGCAATTGGGAGAAATTGAGAAACCCATAGATATCTCTAAGATAAACTTCGAACGCTTCAAATTAATAGCAAAATCCCTCAACGAGTTTTCAGAAGATCTCATAGATAAAAAACAACAAATTGAGACAAATAGGGTTGAGTTCATACGGGCCTTTGTTAAGGTTTTAGAGGTGAGAGACGTCTATACAATGGGACATTCAGAAAGGGTAGCACTCTATTCACAAAAGATCGCGGAAATATTAGGAATGGACAAAAAGAAGCAATACGATTTGTACATTGCCGGACTTTTACATGATTTAGGCAAAGTTGCAATACCCGATAGCATACTTCTAAAGCCAGGGAAATTGAGTGAGCACGAGTACAAAATTATGAAATTACACCCGCTTTTTTCATATGAACTAATAAAGGATATAAATTTCTTTAAACACGTAGCCAATTTTGTCCGACAACACCATGAACGATGCGACGGCAGTGGATATCCCGATGGTCTAAAATGTGAGGAGATAACGCTTGAAGGAAGGATTTTGGCAATTGCGGATGTGTTTGACGCTTTAACAACGTCAAGACCTTACAGAAGAGCGTTCGATGTGGAGAGGGCAATAGAAATCATGAAATCCGAATCTTTAGATCAAGAGATCCTAAAGAAGGTGGAAAACCATTTGCCAGACATATTGATAAAGGAAAGAAATCAACAGGAAACTACGGAAATCGTAGATACTGTGGAAAAAAGCAGGATCGACCTGTTTGAGAAAGATATACTTACCGGACTTTATAGGATAAAGGCTTTGCTTAAATATTTGGATGAAAAAATCAGATCGGGTGAGAACTTTTATCTATTTATGGTGGATATCAAATACCTAAAGAAGATAAACTACCTGTTCGGCTATGAAAAGGGTAACGAACTCATAATGAAGGTCAGCCAAATAATCAAATCGTTGGATGAAACAGTTTTTCACTCACGTATTGGTGCAAACTTCTTTACGTTCTTATACTTAGGTAAAAATCCTGTGGAATTTGAGAAAAAATTAAGAGATAAACTAAAAACAATAAAAATAAACGACCACACGCCCGAATTCTACATCACCTTCCTGAGCTCTGCAGGTATAAAAAATGCAGAGGAGATGATCTACCTATTGGAGATGCAAATAGAGAGCTTGAAGACCATCTCCTTGAGAAACAGATAGTTTATTTATCCAGAGCTTTTAGGAATTCTTCGGCCTCTTTAGCCCAAATGAAGTTTTCTACCTTAACATTTGCCCTTTTAACACCATCCACCGAAAGTATTGCCTTCTTTATGGCTATTGCAAGCTGTAAACCAACGGGACAATTTTCAACTGTAGGTCTAAACTTGATATTCACAACGCCATTTTCTTCATCTACATTGAGATCGTAAACAAGTTTTAACTTAACAACATCCTCACGTAATTCAGGATCGTATACTGTTTTTAGTTTCTCAATTATCTCCTCTTTCAAGCTCATAGCCTCTCCATAATGTTCCTAAATATACTATCAACGCTTTTCTTTACCTTCTCGCACCTCTCATAAGGCATATCCAAATCTGTAATCGCCCTATGCACACATGTATCAAAAGGAATTCTACCCAAAACGGGCATACCTTGCTTGTCTGCAAAATCCTCAATCTCTTTTGTTTTTTCCATGTTCAAATCGTATTTATTAACCACAACACCGGATTTTACTTTGAATGAGTCGCACAGCTCTTTTACCCTCTTTAAGTCATGGATGCCAGCAGGCGTCGGTTCAGCCACGATAACAACAAAATAAGCACCAGAAATCGTAGAGATTACGGGACAGCCAATACCTGGAGAACCATCAACCAAAATGTACTCTATACCCTTTTCTTCTGCTATCAGTTTTGCCCTGTGTTTAACCATCGTAACTAAGTTGCCAGAGTTTTCGGCACCGGGATAGAGCTTGGCGTGAACCATAATGCCATACGGCGTTTCTGACTCATACCACTCGCCGCTGTAAACCTCTTTCATAAGAACAGCATCAACAGGACATGCGATTTTACATAGTTCGCAGGAGTCACACTTCAGCTCATCAACATAGTACTCACCATTTTCATTTATATGTATAGCATCAAAGCGGCAAAGTCTTCTACACTCATCACACTTTATACACTTGTCAACGTCTATATAAGCCTTTGGATTGCCTTTAAACAGTTCCTTATGTTTAATTTGAGGCTTCAATAGAAGGTACATATTCGCAGCGTCGGCATCTGCATCCACAATCACCTTATCATTTAAAACACAGGCCAAAGATGCCGTCAAAGTCGTTTTACCTGCACCGCCTTTACCGCTTATTATAACAAGCTCCTTACTCATACCCGTTCCTCTATTCTTTTGAGTAGATCTTTGAAATCATCCTTAAACTTCTCAAATGGCAACTCGCCCCTTGAATAGCTTTCTGCAAATTCTTTAGAGAATGGCAATCTAAAGAGAATCTCTATTCCCTCTTCCTTTGCATAATCATCGATGAGCGTATTACCCTCTTCGTATTTATTAACAACGATTCCAAATTTTAGACCCATATCCCTTACAAGCTCCACAGAAAGCTTTAAATCGCTTAAACCAAAGGATGTAGGCTCTGTGACAAGCAATACGTAGTCAACACCTTCAATGGTTTCAACAACTGTGCAGCTTGTGCCCGGAGGCGAATCCAATATCACCGTCTTAGACTCATCCATGTAGTTCTTCTTGAGGCTCGCTATCAGTTGCGTTGCACTTGCCTCTCCTATATTAAGTTCACCCATTACAAAATCAATGTGCCGAGCCTTGCCTATCTTTATCTTTCCAATCTCATCGGGAACTTCAATCAACGCCCCCTCAACGGGACATACATAAGCACATGCTCCACATGAGTGGCACAGCTCATCAAAGAACATTGTCTTTTTGAGAGGTTCTCCCATAACAACCAAAGCCTTATAAACGCAGGCGTCGGCACATTTACCACAGAATGTACAGATATCCTCATTAATCTTTGGAATCAGAACGTTAAATGGTTCTACCCTTTCGATTTTGGGCTTTAAAAAAAGATGCCCATTGGGTTCTTCAGCATCACAGTCTATATACTGGGGATTATCGCAGGCGTATGCAAGCATCGTTGCGATGGTGGTTTTTCCTGTCCCTCCCTTACCGCTTGTTACGGCGATTTTCATGGAATTGTTCTCCTAAAATTTCTCAAGTTTTCCTTCCAACAGCTTATCTATATTTTCCTGCACAGTCCCATTTTGAGCCTTGTACAGCTTAATTGACGATGTCCTCAAGATCTCCAGCGCGTTTGGTCCATAACTGCCAGAAATTACGGCGTCTACGCCCTTTTCCACAGTAAATTTAGCAGTGGATACACCTACTCCACCCTGATCGTTCAAGAATGGATTTTTTATTGCCTCAAAGTTCTTCGTGTCTGTATCGTAAATAATGAAATACTCGGCCCTTCCAAACCTTTCATCAACGGAAGCGTTCATATTGTCGCCTAAAGCAGTTACCAAAATCTTCATAGTCCTACCTCCAAAGGTAAGCCCCGCAAAGATAAGCGGGGCTTTAATCCTGCTCTTCTTTCTCTAACTCTTCTAACCTGCTTTTTAGTGTCTCAATAGTTTTGGATAGACCCTTTATTTGGTCTTCCAAAAGCTTCTTCTCATCTGCTGCCGTTACGGGCGAGGTTGGATAATATGGGGCGTACCATCCCCAATATCCTCTACCCCAGCCCCAACCTCTGCCAAACCAGCCTCTACCCCAGCCTCTTCCACGACCCCAGCCCCAGCCTCTACCTAAGCCTAAGCCAGGGCCACCGACCATATAACCGGGCACAGTATTACCAGAGCAATATCCTAATCCCCTTCCTGTCCTTGGTCCTGCTCCTAATGGACCTGTTCTGTCACCCCATGGCATCTCTATCACCTCCATTCATTTTTTTACATTTTTTCATAATGCATTAATACACCTTTTCTTAAAACTTTCAAGAGTTATTTTATCACTTATTGAACTTATGTTCAAAATAAAAGTTAACGGCTTCCACAAAAGAATACTACAAACCGAGCAACTCCTTAACCAACTTCTTTTTCTCATCAACATTTACGGAGCGTTTGATGAAAATGTCCGGAGTTACAGGGGAACCACCGCCATGTATTGCGCCACCCAAATGTGGGCCAGAAACCCAATACTCAACAAACTTTACAAGTTTAAGTCTACTTTCTGTAGGCACACCTTCCTTACCACCCAAATAATGCTCTATGTACTTGCCTATCTCTGGATTTTCCAAATCCCTCTTTGAAGGACAAGTAACACATATACCGCCTGCAATATCTGCCAAGTTAACAATAGCTTTATTTAAAGCCGGTAAACCCAAAACCTTAGAAATATTGGCATACAACGTGTCTGGGAGCCAAACGCCCGATTTCGTCTGTACGCTTTCATAACCGGCGGCCAAACCACATGCGTAACAGGCTTCTATGCCTTTTATAGAATCAACTATTTTATCTACAACATGGGAAGCTTTCTCAGTTCCATTGTATTCAGCCATTAATTTTGAAGCTCCGACAATAGCATCCACAAAGCCCGCTTTGCAACCAGAGCCAACGTACCTATGGATATTGGAAAAATTGCTGACTAAAAGCCCAGCAAATTGATACTCCTCACACATAAAAACCCTGTCCCACGGCACAAACACATCGTTAAAGATCACAAGAAATGTCCCTCTATCTCCATAAGGATTACCAGACTCCCAATCGGGGGTTTCCCTCTTTTTCGCCTCGTAAGGATTATTTTGTAAAACATAGATAACATTTTCATTTCCCGATTCAATGGCAAAGGAAACAGCGTATGCTCTGCCCTCTTCCTTTAAAGCTATAGTGGGCATTACAACCGTCTCATCTACAACAAGTGCTCCAGATTGACAAATCTTTGCCCCCCTAACAACTATTCCATCATCCCTTTTCTCCACCAATTTCAGGTACATATCATCCTGTTGGTGAGGTTTCTTTGATCTATCACCCTTTACATCCGTTAAAGCTCCAGAAACCGACAAATCGTTCGACTGAACGTATTTAATATAATTCTTTAACCGCTCATGGTAATTTGTACTTAGGCTTTCGTCCATATCATAGGTAGTTGCATATAAAGCGTTCAATATGTCACAACCAACACAACGGTAATTGCACGTGGAAAGCTTGCTACTCATAAGTCGAGCCAATTTCAACCTTTTTATGAGATCGTCTTTTTCTGTGTATATGTGAAGAAACCTATTTATTGGCTCATCAATAAACTGCGAATGGGCAACCATTAAATCTTTGTATTCATCCTTATTTGCCAACTCGTAGGTCAGCCCTATAGAGTCGATTATGGGTTTAATGTTGGGATGCTCCATAAAATTTTCTATTCTTTCCCCGTTGATATACAGGTTCACCCTCTTTTTTGAAAGCCTATCCAAATAAGATTCCTTTGTAGAAATCATGACACCCTCCTTTAAAAATAAATTACTTTTTCGTTAAACACATTTTAAGCTATTCCTATTTTTTAACTTTTTAAATCATATCACCAAAAACCTGTATGTCAAGCTGACTGTTTATACAAGGATCAAAGAGTCTGATAAAGGCTTCTTCCTATTTAGTATCGCAATCAGCTTTTAGATACAACCTTAATCTTGAAATATTCCAAATTTGGAATATAGTAACTGTAGGATGAGTATGAAATTTAAGAAAGGATCGTTGATTATAGTCATTTTATTACTTCTCACAAGTACAAACTCGTTTGGTAAAAGTTCATATGTTGCAGAAAAAGGTTTTTTAACGGGCTACGGTTACGGGCGAGTTGGAGGATGCCACACTTTGTATAGACCCCTACTTTTTATCTACCACATAGGTCTTGATGCTCACAAATTGCTACCATCCGTAATCCCTTATACGCAAAAAAGATTAACATTATATTTAGAGCCACAGTATAACAAGGTAATACACCCAGCCAGTGACTACGAATTTGGCCTGGGATTTGGTTTGGAATACAGATTTAACATAATAAAAAATGCAATGGACGGCTACATCCTTGCAGGCTCTGGCTTCCATTATATATCCTACGATTCAAGTTGCCAATCTGGAGGCTTTAATTTTAACGACAATTTAGGCGCAGGTTTTTACATCTACATAACCCACAACTCAGCTATAAATTTAGGTTTCAGGTTCAGGCACATTTCAAACGCAAATATTAGAATGCCAAATGAAGGCATAAACTCTTACCTTTTTACGCTTGGGTATTCAGCTTTCTTCTAGAAATTTTTGATATCTTTGCTCTTAGCATTAAAAATTTTTAATAAAAAGGCAAAGCTCATTTCATATAAGGTATCTAAACTTGTATAGAGTCTCCGAAAACGAGGTATTTTTATGAGTGGCCTTAATTTGGAAATGTTCAAAGTGATAAACGGATATGGGAAAAACTACGAGACATTGTCGATTTTGGCAATAGCTATAGCAAAGTATCTTGTCTTTATTATACCTATCTATCTGATATGGTTGTTTGCAAAAAGCAGTAAATATTACAAAAAACAATCTTTATTGGCTTTTTACTCTGCACTGCTCGGACTTTCAATAAATTACCTGATATCCTTAATTTACTACCATCCAAGACCATTTATGATGCATATAGGCAGACTCCTTATAGAGCATTCTCCTGACTCATCCTTTCCCTCGGATCATGTTACTCTATTTCTATCTTTAGGATTTTACCTTCTCTCAGAACATAAACTAAGACTTCACGGCTTAATTATAACGGCCATTGGGTTTATGGTAGGACTTGCAAGAATTTATTGTGGGGTTCATTGGCCATTAGATATAGTTGGATCATTTGCAGTTGCCCTACTTTCCTCCTTTTTAATAATTCAACTAAAAGGAATTCTAAACCTCTTAAATGAAAAAATCGTTCTAATATATGAAAAACTATGTGAGTTTCTGCTTCAAAGGATAAAAAACAGGAAGATATTAATATTTCTGCTGCTTTTATTAGTAATATCAGGCTCGGCAATATGTTTTGAAATATATATGGAAGAAAATGGCAATTTCCATACCGTAGAGAACGCCATATTATACAGAAGCGGCCAACTGGATAAAGATGAGCTTTTATACTACATCAAAAAATATCACATAAAAAGCATTGTAAATCTCAGAGGTAAACAACAGGGCAAAAGCTGGTATAAAGAAGAAATAAGATTATCAAAGCAATTGAACATAGTGCACATAGATTTTAGGTTGTCGCCAAACAAAATCGTAAAACCCAGCAAATTAATCAAATTGATTAACATTTTAGAAAAGATACCAAAGCCAATTCTTGTGCACTGCAAGGCAGGTGCAGACAGAAGCGGCCTTGTAAGCGCAATTTGGGACTATTACGTAGAAAAATACTCCATCAACAGATCCGATGAGCAATTGTCACTAATTTACTTGCACTTTCCATACCTCGGCAGTCCCTCTGAAGCAATGGATAAAAGCTTCCGGGTTTTTGTTAAAAAGATAAAAATTCAAAAAAGGCAAAATAAATGAGGCTGATTGATTTAGTTTTCAAAAACAAATTAAATCTATTTGTATTTTCACTTTTGCTCTTTTCTCTTGGAAGCTTTTATGTGTCCTTCTTTCCTCCAGACGAACCCAAATATGTTGACGCTGCTCTTAGGATGATAGAATCTGGGAATTATTTGGTGCCTTTTTTCAACTGCCATGTAAGGTTTGACAAACCAATCTTGTTTTATTGGGAATTGGTAGTGTTTTTTAAACTGTTTTCTGTGGATTCTTTAATAAGAAACGGAACAGATCCACTTGGAATAATAGAATACGCTGCGCGACTACCTTCAATTTTATCTGGGGCATTCACCGCTATATATACTTATAAACTATCATATGCATTGTTCAAGTCAGAGAAAATTTCTGCTAATTCAGTCATAGCCTACTTCTCCTTTTTGTTCTTCTTTTATTTAACGAGAGCCGTCTATCCAGATATGAGCTTAATTCTATTTGAATTAATGGCAACATACTATTTCATAAAAGAAAAGTATTGCATCGCATGGCTCACAACAGCTTTGGCTTTTTTAGTAAAAGGCCCTATAGGTATTATCACACCAGGGTTCAACTATCTGTTGTACCTATGGATAGTAAAAAAAGAAACAGGTTTGAAAAAATTTTTCACAAGAAAAAACATTTTAAGCCTTGCAACCTTTGCAATAGTTAGCGTTCCATGGTATTTAGAGTTATATCACTTATATGGAATAAAATTTATAAATAAATTTTTCCTATATCATAATATAGAGAGATTCACAGGTGGAGCGCATCAACATCCAAACCCGTTTTATTACTATGTGCCCATAGTAATAGCTGTATTGTTCTTTTGGTGGCCTTATGTGAAAGACATATCAAAAAAAGTGGATTTGAAAGATAGCAAAAACAAACTGCTTCTAAGTTGGTTTATGTGGGTTCTTTTATTTTTCTCGATATCATACAACAAGCTGCCACATTATATAGCCTTTGCTTTTATCCCTTTAGGTATCTTGTTTGCTCAATATTTGGACAGTTTAAAAAACACCAAAATAAAATCGGTTATCATGTTTGCAATAGAACTTGCCATTGGATTTGCCATTTCGGTTTATTTATTTAAAGAAAGGTTGTATTTGCTAATACCCACCACCCTTTTTGGAATAGCATGCATGAGCACACTAAATTTCACAGGCAATCCAAAAAACATAATCTTTTACAAAACAATAATCGTAAGTCTGTTTCTATCGATAACATTAATGCAATTAGAAGCTTACAGGCCTGAGAAAAAAATATGGAAAATAATGCTAAATAATTCTTATCCCCTATACGAATTCAGGATTAACAATCAATCTTTGATAGCATATACAAGAAGATGTCTGAAAGATATAGGAAACGCAGGCTTTTTCAAAAACAAGAAAGGTTCATTCTATATTTATACAAAAAGGGAATACTTAAATTACTTCAAAAGCTACAAATATAAAATAGTCTTTTTTGCAACAGACAGAGGAAAACAAACGGCACTTATAAAAATAGAGCGACCAAAACAGGAGGTACTAAAATGCGAGATGTATTAGAGTTTTCAAGGCAGTTTTTATTCCACCCTATAACCGTTAGCTCAATAGCCCCCTCATCTAAGACTTTATCTTCAATTATGGTTGATAAAGCTGAGCTTAGAAACGCCAAAGTTGTGTTGGAGTTTGGCTGTGGTAATGGTGTAATAACAGAAGATATAGTATCAAATCTTCCCTCGGAAGCTATTTTTATAACCTTTGACATAAACAGGGTCTTCACAGAAATAGTAAAAGAAAAATTTCCCAATGCCATAGTCATAAACGATTCTGTTGAAAATGTAGAAAAATACATGAAACAATATTGCATTAATAAGGTAGATGCAATAATATCTTCTCTCCCCTGGACAGCTTTCAACCGAGAAAAACAAATTAAGCTATTGAAAATAATTTACAAGATACTAAATCCAGGAGGAGTTTTTATAACTTATTCATACGTACACACATTTGTTCTGCCAAGTCAAATCAGATTCAGAAAAATTCTGAGAAAAATTTTTAAAGAAACACGCATTTCAAATATTGTATGGGTAAATATACCGCCTGCCGTC
>WFQR01000154.1 GCA_015486955.1 Hippea sp.
ATGACCGTTAAATTTAACAAAACGTTGTACTTAAAATCAACAAAGGAGTTTGGAAAAAGTGAAAAACCAGCGTTGTTAAAGGCGCTGATTGAATGGAATATGGCAAAGTAAATGGCTTTTGAAAGATCCATTTTTGGATAGAAGACAAAAAGTAGCAAAATTGCACCAATAAGTTCACATGTGAAGGCAAAGATCATTATACGCTTAAAGAAGCCCACTATTGAGTGCATCTCTGGGTAGTTAAACGCCTCCTTGAGTATGATTTTATCCCTGTAAGATAACCTCTTTTTGAACGTCAAGAAGATAAACGATGTAAAACTCATGTAGCCAAAACCGCCAACCTGTATTAAAGATAAAATGACAAGCTGACCAAAAAGTGTAAAATGGGACATACTGACGACAATCAAACCTGTAACGCAAACAGCCGAAGTTGCAGTAAAAAGGGCATTAACGAAAGACACGCCGCCATGAGAACTCACAGGTAACATAAGCAGGATCGTCCCAATTAAAATAACTGTCAGAAAGCCTAAGAGTATGGTTCTTAAAGGATTATTCATCGTTTAGAATGGTCTTTATGTTGTATATTTTCTTATTCTGGCTTTCGTAGTAGATGCGCGTCAAAATTTCACTGATAATACCGATGCCAAGCAGATTAACGCCCGTTAAAATCAATAGAATACCAAGCAAAAGTAGGGGTCTATTACCGATATGTACACCAAAAAATATCTTCTCGAAAGCCAAATAGCCGTCAATCAAAAATCCAAATAGGGCCAGGAAAAAGCCTATGATACCGAAAAAGTGAATGGGACGCGTCATAAACTTTTGCATAAAATACACAAGAATGAGATCGACTATAACCCTGAATGTTCGAGAGAGATTATACTTACTTCTACCAAACTTCCTTGGATGGTGCTTTACGGGAATTTCCGTGATTGTGGCGCCGTAGATGTTGGCAAGTGCGGGAATAAATCTGTGCATCTCACCGTACATGTGTAAGTTCTTCGCAATGTCTGATTTGTAAGCCTTCAAAGAGCAACCGTAATCGTGTAGCTCAACCTTTGTTATCTTACTGATAAGCTTATTTGCGACCTTTGATAGAAATACTCTCTTTGGCTCATCCTGTCTCTCTTTGCGCCAACCACTAACCACATCGTAACCCTCTTCTATTTTCTCAAGTAGCTTGGGTATATCTTCAGGATCGTTCTGTAAATCCCCATCCATACTAACAATTATATCACCGTGCGCGTAATCAAAACCGGCAGCCATTGCAGCCGTCTGCCCAAAGTTCCTTCTAAAGCGTATCACTTTGAATTGTTTATCATGCTCGGCAATCTCTTTTAAAACATCAAATGTTCCATCTGTACTTCCATCATCGACAAAGATAATCTCATGATCATAACCATTTTTCACCATTACATCTTTGATTTTATCATAAAGCAGCTTTACATTATCTTTCTCATTATACACAGGCACAACAACACTTATCATAACCTCTCCCTCATCCTTCTTATGACCTCACCGTAGTCATCTTTGGAAAATATTGCACTGCCGGCAACAAAAATATCTACCCCAGCATCAGATAGAGCCTTTATGTTATTCTCGTTGACACCGCCATCAACCTCTATAAGAAAATTCAATAGGTGATTTTCCCTATAATTGTTTAACCACTCAATCTTTCTAAAAGAGTTTTCGATAAACCTCTGCCCACCAAAACCCGGATTTACGCTCATCACAAGCACAAGATCAACATACTCAAGCACATATTCAAGCAACAATGGATGTGTAGAGGGATTTATTGAAACACCGGCCTTTCTGCCACGTTTTTTAATTTCGTTTATAGCCCTGTTTAAATGGGGATCTGTTTCAAAGTGAACGGTTAAAAAATCCGCTCCAGCCTCAATGTACGTCTCAATCCACCTCTGAGGTTCTTCAATCATAAGATGAACATCCAAAGGCACAGAGGCAGCGGATTTGATCTGTTCAACGATAAAAGGGCCAAAGGTCATATTGGGGACAAAATGTCCATCCATGATGTCTAAATGCAATATATCTGCACCAGCCTTTTCAACGTCTTTTATCTCTTGCTCAAGATGTAAAAAGTTAGCCGACAAAAGCGATGGTGCAATGTACTTTTTATTCCTCAATCTTCTCAACCTCTATCTTTTCTATTTTTCTACCGTTTAATTCTAAAACCTTAAGCTTGTATTTGCCCTGCAGTTCGAACTCGTCCCCTTCTTCTGGGATACTGTCAGCTAAATCGTACACCAAACCAGCCACAGTTTCATATTCTTCCATATCCTCAGTCTTTTCAATGCCCAAGATCTCACAGAAATCGTCCAAATCCATACCTGCATCAACAATATACCTATTTTCACCAATTTTGACAAAATCATCCTCTTCCTTTACGTCATATTCATCCCTAATCTCACCAACTATCTCCTCAAGAATATCCTCCATAGTAACAAGACCGGCGACGCCACCGTATTCATCTATAACAATAGCCACATGAACACGTTTAGCCTGAAACTCCTTAAACAGATGGTAAATATTTTTCGTCTCTGGAACAAACATGGCTTCCCTCAATATTTCCCTCAAACTTATGTACTCAATATCTTTCTCTTTCAGTTTCTTGATCAGATCCTTTATGTATATGATACCCACTATGTTATCCAGTCTACCCTCATAGGCGGGGATTCTTGAATACTCATGTTCTTCAATTAGATCGAGCAGATCAGCTACAGATTTGTTTATTTCAATACACACCATTTCCGTTCTTGGAACCATTATCTCTTTGACCGTTATCTCCTTGAAATCTATAATGTTGTGCATCATCTCCTTTGTCTGATCTTCCAAAATACCCTCATCCTTACTTACATTGATCATAAACTCCAATTCTTCCTCTGTAATCAGCGGTTTCTCAGCGTCTATACTTCCGCCGGCAAGCTTTATAACCCCTTTCACAAACACGTTCATGATGTAGGTAAACGGATAAAAAAGGTAGTAGAAAAAGGCCAGTATTCTTATGCTAAACTTTGCGAAGCTCTCGGCATTGTGCTTGGCAAATGTTTTAGGCGTTATTTCGCCGAAAAATAGGATAAAAATCGTCATAACAGCCGTAGTTAGAGCAAGCTGGCTCGAGCCAGAAAGCTTCATTGCAATATCGCCGGCCAATACGGAAGCAAAGATGTTCGCCACATTGTTACCGATGAGTATGGTGTTTAACATCTTATTGGGATGATTCATCCAGATGGAGAAGTATTTGGCGTTCTTTTTGTCTTCTTGAATAATTTGAGCCACCTTCAAAGGCGCAAGGGACGTTAGGGCTGTCTCTGAGGATGAAAAAAATGCACTTGTTATAAGGGAAACACCAATCATCAAAAATTCATAACCCAATTCACTCATCGTTCATCCGTTAAAAGTGTTTAAACCCGCAATTGTTAAGTTCAACATCAATGCCATCCTTTAAAACCGATACCCTTGAGCCCTGAACAACCTCTCCTATGATTGTAAATCCATCCAGATCCTTTACCTTATCCTCAAATTTCCTGTCAAAGCACACAACAAGCTCATAATCCTCACCGCCACAGAGCATATCCTCTTTATTCACAAAATCTGCATAGCAAAAAGGTATCCTTTCCCAATAAAGCTTCATACCAACGCCACTTTCCTCACATATATGATTACAATCTTGAACCAATCCATCACTTATATCTATCATCGCAGTTGCATACTCCTTTATCAACAAGGCCTCTTTGACTTTAGGATAGGGATTGAGGTGCGTAAGTTTGAGTTCATTGTATTTTCTAAAACCGTTTTCCAAAGCCAAAAGACCAGCATAGGAACATCCTATCCTCCCTGTAACAGCCACCAGATCGCCAACTTTGGCACCGCTTCGTTTGATTGAGCCACCCTTCTCATTTTCGCCAATTATGGTAACGCTTATTGTTAGTACGTCCGACGATGTGGTATCCCCACCCAGAAGAAACACATTAAACTCCTTTGCAATATCCAAGAAACCGCTCATAAATGTATCGATCCATGAAACATCCCTGCTTTTATTCAAAGATAAAGACAAAAAGGCCCATTTGGGCAGACCTGCCATTGCCGCAATATCAGATATATTTACAGAGAGGGATTTGCGTCCAAGTAAATACGGATCCGTATCTTTTAGAAAGTGTACGCCCTCAATCAACGTGTCGACGCTAACAAGGAGCTCCTTATCGCCACAGGGAATAATCGCACAATCATCACCAACACCCAAAAAATCATCACTTTTGGGCAAACCCTTTCTTATCCTTTCAATTAAACCAAACTCACCCAATTCTTCTAATTTCAAATTCGGTCATTCTCCTTTCGAATATAGTATTTTTTCTCTTTAGAAAGGTACTCTTGAAGGGCTTTGCCACCAAAGTTATGCGGATTTTTGTACAAAGACCTGCCTTTAACCGTTAAATGCGCTGGAATGTCGAGGATTTCACCAGACTTTATATCATTGATAGCCCTCTTTATAGCCAAATAGCTTGAGTTGGATTTTCTTGTTAAAGCGAGATAAATAGTGCAATGAGCAAGCGTAATCTTTGCTTCTGGCATACCGATTTCTTTAACAATATCCAAACATGCAGAGGCAACCAGAATGGCGTTGTTGTCCGCAAGACCTATATCCTCACTTGCAAGTATGCAAAGCCTCCGTGCAATAAACTCTGCATCCTCACCCGCCTCCAAAAGTCGCGCCAAGTAGTAAATCGCAGCATCTACCTGTGAAGCCCTGATGCTTTTGATAAAAGCAGAAATCAGGTCGTATCTTTCACTTTCGTTATTATATCCCAAATCCACACCAAAGAAATCATCAACTTGCTCTAAGCTTAGCTTATTTTCTATCACAAACTTCAGCATGTTCTTCAGCCTTCTCGCGTCACCAGAAGCATAAAGTATAACTTTATCAATTAAGCGTTCATCCAAATCTGGCGCTAACCGTTTTGACAAAATCCTCAGATCCGACTCGGATAGTCTTTTAAATTCATAAACAAAACAACGGGATCTCAAAGCCTTCGTCAGCTTAAAGTAGGGGTTATACGTTGAAGTGCCTATCATTGTAACGCTTTTTTCTTCAAGATAAGGCAAAAGCACATCCTGTTGTCTTTTGTCAAACCTATGAATTTCATCTATCACAACCAAAATGGGTTTTTCCCTGCTTCCCTTTTTAAGGGTTTTCTTCAAAGTTTCAGAGGGACAATCCGTGGCATTTAGGTAGAAAAAATCAAGTTTGTGCTTTTTTGCCAGAAGCTTAGCGTAAGTCGTTTTTCCTGTTCCCGGTGGACCATACAAAACAAGCGAGGGCGGTTTATCATTTGAATGATAAAAAATATAAAGCGGTTTTCCTTCTTTGAATAGATGTGGTTGCCCTACAAGATCATCGTAACTCTCTATACTGTCTCCTTCAGCCGTCATTGAACGCAGCACCCAAAATCAAGTTACCCATGTTAAATCTATACACCAAAACGGGCTTTTTTTCAAGAAACGATTGACTAAAGTTTACAGGTTTACAAATCAATCACGGTATTTAAATTTAAAGCTTTACTTTCAAAACTTAAATATTGTAAACTTATCTCATGAAAAGCAACCTGAAAACCAGCATCATCGGTGTTTCCATACTTTTTTCATTGATGCTCATAACAATAGTATACTTCACATATCAACACAACATAAACGTACTAAAGAAAGAAATACTAAAAGAATATCTTTCAGTTTATATAGAGACCCGCAAAAACCACCTTGAGGATTTGGTTAATCATGTTTACAGGGACATTAACGCTGAAAGAAAGAACCTAAAAATCAAGATTGAAAAAGAATTAGATATCTACACAAACATTGCAAAAAATGTAATAGATAATCTGAATAACAAAAACAAAATTGAAGAAACCTCGCAGATAATCAACAGCATCAACAAAGGCCTTTGCGGTAATCATATAAGGATATTTATAATAGATAAAAAGTCTAAAACTTTCATAGTAAAATCTAATTTTAACATAGATGAAAAGACCTTACTAAGTGGTGGAAACACAAGGTTTCTGTCAAAGTACATAATCTACAAACCTAAAGGGTGGATAATAGGTGCAGTAGCAGACTATAAGAAGTTTGAAAATGATCTAAAAAGGTATGTGCTGAATAGGCTGTATCATTTTAGGTATGGACTAAAGAACGAGGGGTACTTCTTTGTTATAACTATAGAAAAGAAAAACGGTAAGATTGTAACAATAAGAACCTTAAATCCCAACAAACCAAAAAGCAGTATAGGTAAAGTCATACCTTTGGATATAACAGACATAAAAGGCAAGCA
>WFQR01000155.1 GCA_015486955.1 Hippea sp.
CGGTGAAGCCATATTTGATCGAGAAAACGCCACCACCAGCAAGGGAAAGGTTGCAGAGTCGCGAAGATAGGGCTAAACTGGATGGGTTGTACGAATGTATACTGTGTGGTTGTTGTTCAAGCTCCTGTCCATCCTATTGGGCAGATCCAGATTACTTAGGTCCATCGGCACTGTTGAATGCTGCAAGATTCGTATTCGATACAAGGGATGAGGGCTCTGATGAGAGACTTGACGCGGTAAACAACATACATGGCGTGTGGAGATGCCACACGATCTTGAACTGTATACATGCATGTCCTAAGGAGCTCAACCCAACAAAGGCAATCGCGATGCTCCAGAGGGAGATACTCAAGAGGAAGTTTTAATAACCCAAAATATTGCATGTCGAAAGGGGCGTTTCAGCCCCTTTTTTTGTTTATCTGTATTACATTTGAAACAAGTTCGCCGTTTTTCAAAAGTGTTCTTATAGAATCTCCAATCTTTACATGAGAGCTGTTTTTGATTGGTCTGTTGTTTTTATCAAGAGTTATAGAGTAACCTTTGTTTAATATGTTGAGTGGCGAAAGATATTCAATTTTTGCCTTGAATAAATCAAGTTTTGAGAGTTTTCTTTTTAAAATCGCGTCTATGTTTGTGTTTATACCCTTGCCTAAATGTTTTACGCGTTGTTCAAATAAACCGAGTTTGGCTTGAGGCGAGTTTGTTTTTATTCTGTCCTTTAAAATGAGTATCTTTCTTTCTTTTTCGTTGATAAATCTTCTCAAGTTAGACAAGATCGAGTCAGCGAGTTTATCAAGATAGATCGATTTGTTGTCTATATAACCTGTTAAGCGCAAATACATATTCCTTGTTGAGTAGATTTGTAGCCTCTGATTTTTAAAGTTGACAATTCTGTTTATAGAGTGGCTTAAGATTTCCCTGTACAGTTGGATCTGCTCTATTAAGTTTTCTGTCGGTTTGGTAAGGATCTCAGCTGCCGCAGAAGGTGTCTCAGCCCTTTTATCTGCTACAAAATCACACAAAGTAGTATCTATTTCGTGTCCAATGGCACTTATCGTTGGGAATTTAACATCAAAGAGAGCTTTGGCAATGTCGGGATCATTGAAAATCCACAAGTCTTCATTTGATCCGCCGCCACGTGCCAAAACAACCACGTCTATGTTTTCCTCTATTGTGTTTGTTATCTTTAGTGCACTTATAATACTTTCCTTTGCATTATCTCCTTGCACGGATATGGGCAGAATAAGTATTTCCATACCAAAGGAGCGCCTGTTTATAATTTTTGTTATATCCTTTATTGCCGCACCCGTGGGGCTTGTAAGAACGAGTACCCTTTGGGGATAGGTTGGAATGGGGCGTTTTCTGTCAAAATAGCCTTTGGCTTTGAACTCCCTTTTGAGTTTTTCTAAATCAAAAAACTTTTTTCCTATACCTGCATCCTGTATATGTTCAACCTTTAGCCTGTACTCTCCGCCTTTGACATACAAACTCAGAGACCCAAAAACTATTATTTCTTTGCCGTTTTCAAGATGGGTGTTTAGTGTTGGTAATTTGTTTTTAAAAACTATGCAACCCAGTCTTGCTCTATCATCCACCAAATCAAAATATACGTGCCCCGTTGATGAACGCGATAGTCCGGATATTTCACCTTTTACCCACAGGCCGTAAAAGTTTCCTTCTAAAATATCCCTGATTTCGTATGTTAATTCACTAACCGAGTATATTTTAACGGACATTTCTCAATCGTTTTAGGGATTCTTTAAGTAGTTCCTCGATGGAGATATTGGGATTGGCCTTATAAATTGCATTTACAACGTCGCTTGCATCCTTTTTGGAAAAGCCCAGATTTTTTAATGTGTCAATCGTATCCTTAACCAACTGTGGTACAGCTTGTTCCATTTTTGGTATCTTTGAAGCCATTTCAACGATGATGGAAAGGGCTGTTTTTTTACCAATACCTGGTATGCTTATTAAAAGGTCTTTATCCTGTTTTTCTATTGCTTCGTAAAACTCCTTTACCGTAACGTTCGAAAGAATTGATAATGCCGTTTGTGCTCCGATCTTTGAGATCTTTCTCAGCTCGTTAAATAACATTCTTTCCTCTTCCGTTGAAAAACCATACAGTTTAACGCTTTTTTCACCTATTACGAGTTCGACAAGCAGTTCAACATCCCCTTCACTTGGCAGTTTTTCTGATGTCGATAGAGGAACCGTTATGTCAAAAACAATGCCGCTTACATCGACAATCGCCTTTAGATTTTCCTTCTTTATGAGTTTACCTTTTAAGGCATACAGCATAACTACTCTATGCTAACCTTAAGTTTGTCCCAACTCTTGCACTTAGGACATCTGAAAAACAGTTTTTTTGAAGAATATCCACAATTTGTACAGGTGTATTTCATGGGATCGTTTGGTATGTTTTGGACAAATAGCTTTACATATTCGGGTGCGTTTTCGTTTATTTGAACAAGTCTCTTTAGTATGCTCTGGCTTTTTAAACCCTTCTTTAGCAGCGATTTTAACAGAGCTTCTGCCTTTTTGTTTTCACTTAGTTTTATGTAGATATCGGCAGCAAAGAACTTAATGAAATCGTCATCAGGCTTTTCTTCAAGTAGTGATTTCACCTGCTCTTTTAAAACTTGGTCATCTTTTATTCTGTCTAAGGCTATGTTGCACAACTCAGGCCTCATTTTGCATGCTTTATGCCACAATTCATAGGCCTTTTCCAGCTTACCGTAATTGAAGTAAATGTCTCCCAAATTAACTATGGCTTCGAAACACTCCTTAAATTCTTTTAAAGCCTTCTCAAAGTTCTTTTTTGCATCCTCTAAATCCCCTTCTTTGAGTTTCTCTTTACCCAGCTCAGTGTACAAATGGGCAAGAACATGTTTGTCCGTTCCATCAAAACGTTTATGCCAGATAAGAGCATTTTCCCAATCTTTGGAATCTTCATAGACTTCGTATAGCAGTTTCTTTGCAAGCTGATTCTTGGGTGCTATGGACAGGGCATCTTTAAAGTACTTTTTAGCCCTATCGTAAAGTCCCGCCTTTCTGTAGTCTATTCCCACATTCAGGTATATGTCCAATTTCTTGTCCTTATCGAGGTTCTGCCTTGCCAATAAGCTCTTATGGATTATCAAAGCCCTGTTTATTTCACCTTTTTTCCTGAAAAGATTACCTATGCTTACATAGATATCTACCATATCGGGGTCAATCTTTGCCGTTTCTGTCAACTCTTTAATGGCTTTGTCTGTTTCATCCTCGATAATGTAGTTAATTCCTTTGACGTAGCTTTCAAGTTTTTTCTTGTCCAAGTTTTCCTTTTTCTGTTTTCCCATTATTGCAATGTATGAGACTAAGGCGCCAAGTATAAATGATAGGATAATGCTTACAACAGGATTTGAGGCGATATAGTGGATTATTTGGGTAAAATTTACAGACATACTACTCTTCTTTTGTGATCGTTAACTGCCTTAGCTGTGCTATCTCTTCCTTGAGACCTTTAATTTCCCTTTCGGCGCTCTTTAGTTTCCTTTTAATACCAAGCTCATCGATAAACATGAACAGCCATCCGATAAAGATCCCGATAAAGACCGATATGAACACAACAAGCCAGAGTGGCATGTTTTCAAACTTTATCCCCAAATAACTGACGTTGACCGTTTGTGAATTGTAAACAATGAAAAGGCCAAGAAGAAGAAGCAAAAATATTACAGCTGAAATCTTTATTATTGTCATTTTAAGGCTCCTTTTAGCTTAAAATAGGTCTCCTTCAGGGCTTCGGATATAACCTTTGTATCTGAGACCGTTGACATGAAGTTTGTATCACCACTCCAACGCGGGACGATGTGTATATGTATGTGGTCATCAATACCCGCACCTGCCACTCTTCCCAAATTCATGCCTAAATTGAACCCATCCGGTTTCATAACCTTCTGAATTGCCTCTATACCCTTATTCACCAATTTGAACATGTCCAACTGTTCCTCTTCTTTTAGTTTTAAAGGTGAATCCAGATGCCTGTTCGGAACAACCATTATGTGGCCTGCGTTGTAGGGATACAGGTTCATTATGATGAATGCATACTTTGACCTATAAAGCACAAGCTTTTCTTCGTCGTTTTCAGCTTTGAAGGCATTGCAAAACACGCAGCCTTCTTCCTTTTTGTCTGAGAGTATGTATCCTATTCTCCAAGGAGCCCATAGTCTTTCCATCTCTTTCACCCTTAAAACTTCCTTTTGTCTATGATTCTTTTTGCTTTACCTTCACTGCGCTCAATTGAGTTTGGCTCAACCAACTTAACATCGACATCGATGCCTAAGGTTGTTTTTAGCTCGTCGTTAATCCTATCAAGCAGTTGTTTCTGCTTTTTCATCTCATCAAAAAACAAATTGGCGTTCGCTTCAACGAGTATGGTTACTGTGTCAAGCGCACCCTTTCTGTCGACAATGATTTGATAATGTGGAGACACACCTTCAATGTTGAACAGAACCTCTTCAATTTGGCTTGGAAAGACATTAACACCCCTAATTATTAGCATATCATCCGTTCTTCCGATGGGTTTAGACATTCTAACAGACGTTCTTCCGCATTTGCATGTTGAATAGTCTAATTTTGTGATATCTCTGGTTCTATATCTGAAGACAGGCAGGGCCTCTTTTGTTAACGTGGTAATTACAAGCTCGCCGTATTCACCGGGTTTTACGGGCTCTTCTGTTTCAGGATCGATAACCTCCGCGATGAAATGATCTTCGGCTATGTGCATACCGTTTTGCTCTTCACACTCGCCTGCAACACCGGGCCCGATGATTTCACTTAAACCGTAGTTGTCGTAAGCCTTTATGTTTAAGCTCTCCTCAATCTTTTTTCTCATCTGCTCGCTCCACGGCTCAGCGCCGAACATCCCGATACGCAACTTCAGATCCTTTTTGGGGTCTATACCCATATTTTGAGCAACTTCTGCAATGTATAGGGCATAACTCGGTGTACAGACCAGTACGGTCGCACCGTAATCCTGCATAAGCATAACCTGCCTTTTTGTGTTGCCACTTGAAGCCGGTATTATGGCCGCACCTATATTTTCAAGACCATAATGCAAACCGAAACCGCCTGTGAACAGTCCGTAGCCGAAGGCAATCTGTACAATATCCTCGTCTGTCACACCTGCAGCTTTTGCTATGCGTGCGACAAGGTCCGCCCATGTTTTTAGGTCTTTTTTTGTATATGCAACAACCGTGGGTTTACCTGTTGTTCCACTTGATGAGTGAATCCTGACAATTTCTTTCATGGGTCGGGCAAGCAAACCAAAGGGATAGTTGTCCCTAAAGTCTATCTTTGTTGTGAAAGGTAGCTTTCTTATGTCTTCAATTGTCTTTATCGATTCCTTTGTAATACCGTACTCGTCAAATTTCTTTTTATAAAACGGTACGTTCTTGTAAGCGTATTCTATGTTTTCTCTGAGCAACTCTACCTGCAGGTTTTCAAGTGATTTTCTATCCATTGTTTCCCTATCTTTTTCCCAAAACATCACTCCCCCTTAGATCTTCGTGAAGTAATCTTTGTCTAACAATTCGGCGCCTGCTTTAAGCAGTTTATCTATTGCAAGGTCTATATCTTCAAACTTAAAAAGCATCACGGCCTTTTTGTCCAAGTTATTTACGAACGTATACATATACTCGATGTTTAAGTCCAAATCACTTATGGTTTTCAAAAGATCGGATAGACCACCACATTCGTCCTTTATGGCGACCGCCATTACGTCGTTGAGTTTGACTATAAAGTTGTTCTCAAGTAACGATTCATAAGCTTTTTCTGGCTTATCCACAACGAACCTTAAAATCCCGAAGTCCATCGTGTCTGCAAGGCTCATTGCCCTGATGTTTACACCTGCTTCCTTTAAGACCCTTGTTGTGTTGTAAAACCTACCCTTCTTGTTCTCTATAAAAACGCTTATCTGTGGTATTTTGTATTTTTCGTGTTCCATTCCTTCCCCCCTTAATAAATTCGAAAGTAGTATAGCCTTAAAAGTTGAACTGTTCAATAAAAATTTTGTATAACCTTGAAAAATAGGGGTTTTTGTGTATACTTAAGTCGGATTTTTTCTAAAAAGGGAGGGTGAAGTGGCTATAAAGGTTGCGATAAATGGATTTGGAAGGATCGGAAGGGCTTTCTTTAGAACAACAATAGGCTATGATGACATTGATATTGTTGCAATTAATGATCTAACGGATGCTCAGATTTTGGCCCATCTTTTGAAGTACGATTCCGTTCATGGTGTTTTAAAGGATCATGATATCAAAGCCGAAGGCGACACCATAGTTTTTGATGGCAAGAGGATCAAGGTTTATGCCATAAAAGAGCCTGAGAAGCTACCGTGGAAGGATTTGGGTGTTGACATTGCCCTTGAATCCACGGGTCTTTTTAGGTCTCGCGATAAGGCCGAGGGTCATCTTAAGGCTGGCGCCAAGAAGGTTGTTATATCTGCACCGGCGCGTGGCGGTGATGTGCCTACGGTGGTTTTGGGCGTGAACGATAAGGATTTCGACTTTAAAAATAACGACATTATCTCAAATGCATCATGCACAACAAACTGCGTATCGCCCATTGCAAAGATACTCCATGACAATTTCAGGATTATACACGGCTTCATGACAACGGTTCACTCATACACCAACGACCAGAGGCTTCTTGATTTGCCCCATAAGGATTTGAGAAGGGCACGTGCAGCCGCAGAAAACATAATCCCAACGACAACCGGTGCTGCAATTGCCGTTGGATTGGTTGTCCCAGAGCTTAAGGGTAAACTTGACGGCATTTCTATAAGGGTGCCTACATCCAATGTTTCTTTGGTCGATCTGGTTGTAGAGGTTGAGAGGTCCACATCTATCGAAGAGGTAAACGCAGCCGTTAAAAAGGCAGCAGAAACGGATATGAAGGGTATTGTTCAATACATCGATGAACCTGTTGTATCAAAGGACTTAAACGGCAATCCGTATTCAAGCATATTTGATAGTCTTGAGACAATGGTTATTGACGGAACATTGGTGAAGGTCTTGTCGTGGTACGACAATGAGTGGGGATATTCTTCGAGATTGAGAGACTTAATGTTGAGGATAGCAAAAGAGGGCCTATGAAGTACATAAACGATGTGGATATAGCAGGTAAGAGGGTTTTTATACGGTGCGATTTTAACGTACCTATGGATGAAAATGGCAATATAACGGACGACAGTAGGATAAAGGCTGCTTTGCCGACCATTCAGTATGCAATAGACGACAAAGCAAAGGTGATTTTGGCAAGCCATTTGGGAAGACCCAAGGGCAAAAGGGTGGAAAAGTATTCCCTAAAGCCTGTGGCAAAGAGGTTATCTACGCTTCTGGGCAAAGATGTTGTGTTTATAGATGACTTTGAAAGTGAAGAGGCAAAAGAGATTTTGAGTAACCTAAAAGAGGGCGATGTCGCCCTGCTTGAGAACTTGAGATTCTGGGAAGGCGAAGAGAAGAACTCCTATGACTTTGCCAAGAAACTCCTTGAACTGTTTGATGTGTATGTAAATGATGCGTTTGGCGTGTGTCATAGAAAGCATGCATCCGTTTTTGCCTTGCCGGAGATAGCAAAAATTGCTGTTGGAGGTTTTTTACTTAAGAAGGAGCTCGATTACTTTAAAAAGATATTTACCATCGAGGAGAAACCGTTTGTCGCCGTTATCGGTGGAGCGAAAGTTTCTGGAAAATTAGATTGCCTGATTAATCTGTTGAATAAAGCCGATAAGATGATAATAGGCGGTGCTCAGGCGTTTACATTCTTAAGAGCGATGGGTTACAAGACGGGCAATAGTCTCGTTGAAGAAGATCTAATCGATGAAGCCAAGCGTGTTATGGATGAAGCGAAAGCAAGGGGTGTTAAGTTCTATCTGCCCGTTGATTTTGTCTGTTCAACATCCATTGAAGATACCGTCGATTACCGTGTCGTACCATACCAAGAGATACCCAAAGGCATGATGGGCTTGGATATTGGTCCTGCATCTATTGAGCTTTTTAGGGAAGTATTAAGGGATGCAAAGGTAGTGGTGTGGAATGGGCCTATGGGGGTTTTTGAGGTGAAGGCCTTTGCCAACGGCACGAATAAGATTGCCGAGATCATAGGATCTCTGAACGCCTTGACCGTTGTTGGCGGCGGTGATACGGCAGATGCGGTTGAGAGGGCTGGACAGTCGGCAAATATGAGTTACATTTCCACAGGTGGCGGTGCATCGTTAAAGTTATTAGAGGGCAAAACGCTGCCTGCAGTTGAGGTTTTGGAGAAGAAACAATGAGGAGGAATATCGTTGCTGCCAATTGGAAGATGCATTTTGGCATAAATGAAGCTGAAAACGTTGCAGAAAGGATGGTAGAAATCATAAAGAACAAGACAGAGGTAATCGTTTGCCCTCCTTTTGTTTTTCTGGATAGGTTATCAAGGGTGTTTTCAGATAGCTTAATTAAACTCGGTGCTCAGAATATGTATTTTGAGGAAAAAGGGGCTTTCACAGGTGAGATTTCACCTATTATGCTCAAGAGTGTGGGCTGTGAGTATGTGATTCTTGGTCATTCGGAGAGAAGGCACATATTTGGCGAAAGCGATATCGATATACACAAGAAGGTTGTGAGTGCAATAGAGCATGATTTAAAACCCATACTGTGCGTTGGCGAGACACTTGCCCAAAGGAAAGATGGCAAGGCAAAGGATGTTGTAGAAAGGCAGGTTATTGCTGCTTTAGATGGCGTGGATTTAAGCAGTGTTGTGGTAGCTTATGAGCCTGTTTGGGCAATTGGAACGGGTGTCCCTGCAGATTTAGACACAATCAATGAGATGCATACCTTCATTAGGGGTTTGGTTGAGGACGTGCCAGTACTGTATGGTGGCAGTGTTAAAGACAAAAATGCCTTTGAGTTGGCTCATATAGATGATGTCGATGGCTTTTTGGTGGGGTCTGCAAGTTTGGATGCCGATGTGTTCAAGAAAATTATAGATGAGTTTGAAAGGGCTAAGGGGGTAAATTGATGCTTACGTTGTTGATAATTGCTCAGATTATCTTGGGTATTATACTAATTGGTTTGATACTGATACAAAAAGGCAAGGGTGCTGAAATGGGCGTATCGTTTGGCGCAGGCGCAGCCGACACCTTATTTGGACCAACCGGTGCCATGAGTCTTTTGGCAAAGGTTACATGGGTTTTGGCATTCATTTTTATGCTGAATTCAATAAGCATATCTTATATCGTTTACAGGGCTGGCACCAAGTCCATTGTTCAGAACGCGCCGACACAAGAGCAACCAGCCAAGCCACTTAAACTACCAGCCAATGCTAAACCCATAACGAAGTAATGCAGAAGCGATTAACAATCGCTTTAATCTTTATTTTTCTCTCATATAACTGTTTTGCCTCAACTGTTTATTTTTCTTTAGGTGCAAATCCAAAGAGGCTTATACCGTTCCTCGCCATAGATTCATCAAGCGGTGAGATATCATCTTATATCTTTAACGGTTTGTTGAAGCTTGATAAAAATATGCACATAGTAGGCGATTTGGCAAAGAGCTATGAGTTTAAGAAAAATGGCAAGGTTTTGATTTTTCACTTGAGAAGGAACGTTTTGTGGCAGGACGGCGAACCGTTCACGGCACAGGACGTTATTTTTACGTACAAACTCATTACAAACCCCAATACACCAACGCCCTATTCAGGTAAGTACAAGATAATCAAAAAGATCTATGCACCAGACAATTATACCGTCGTTGTAGAGTATCCTTATCCGTTTAGACCGGCTCTCTATTCGTGGATGATGGGTATAGTGCCGAAACACCTGTTAAAGAATGTTAGAAACATTGCCACCTGTAAGTTCAATAGAAAACCCATTGGTACAGGTCCTTATATTTTAAAGGATTGGAAAACGTCCCAATATGTGATTTTAAAGGCATTTAATAGATATTTTGTACACAAGCCGAATATAGACAAGGTGATATACAGGATTATTCCAGATCCGACGACGGCACTGCTTGAGCTTAAAAGCGGTCACTTGGATATGTTAACGCTTTCGCCACTGCAGTACAAATACGAGTTTGAAAGAAAGGAACAAAAGCGTTACAAGGTGTATTTCGAACCATCGGGGAGTTATACGTATCTGGGATTTAACTTGAGGTTGAAGATGTTTAGGGATGTTAGAGTGAGAAAGGCGATATGTGAGGCGATAAACAGAAGGGAAATAAAAAAGGCTATACTTTTTAACTTCGGCAAGGTTGCAGATTGCATATATCCTGAAAGTTCGCCCTATTTTACAGGCAAAACGATTTGCCATTATGACCCAGAAGATGCGCTTAAGCTTTTGAGAGAGGCGGGTTATAGAATGGGTAAAGATGGATGGCTTTACGATAAGAATGGCAAAAGGTTTGAATTCACCATTTATACAAATGAAGGCAACACAGAAAGAAAGTACGCTGCCATAATGATACAACAGTATTTGAGAAGGGTGGGCATTGATGTAAAGATCAGGATATTGGAATGGCAGGCGTTTTTAAACTTTGTGAACGAGAGGCACTTCGATGCCGTTATTTTGGGATGGCAGCTGGGCGCAGATCCCGACCAATACTCCATTTGGGATTCAAAGAGCGATTTTAAGGGTGGGTTTAACTTTGTGGGGTTTCATGATAAGCATGTCGATAAGTTAATAGAAAAGGCGCGGAGAACGTTTGATAATAAAAAAGCCAAAAAACTGTATCTTGAAATTAACAACTTAATTGTCCGCCAGTATCCCTACATATTTTTGTACTATCCAACGGCCATTGTCGCTGTTAATGAGAAGATTAAAGGGATAAAGCCGGCCAAAGCCGGCATAATGTACAACTTCATAGATTGGCAGTATTAAAACTCCTCAGGCAAACTCATGGCTTTTACAGGACAAACCTTAACGCAGTAGCCACAGGCTATACATTTATCTTTAAATAGATCAACCCTCATGGTTTTTCTGTCGGTTATGGTTAGGGCCTCTGTAGGACACACTGCTACACAGAAACCGCAGTGATAACACTTGCTTTCATCCCTGTTTATGCTTTCCTCAACAAAACTAATGGACACACCGTTGTCTTTTAGATATTGAATGCCTTTATAGAACGAATCATCCTCTCCGGATATCTCAAGCGTCAGTATGCCCTCTTTGCGTGGGAATATGTTTGCCCTCATTATGTTGAACGTGAGGTCAAACTTTTTGCATATATCAGAAACAAGGGGTTTTTCAGCTATCTCTTCTGGAAACCTCAAAACAACCTTCTTTGAGATCATTGTTCCTCCTAAACCAACTCTATTTTTCCCCAAATGCCTATTTTTTTACCCTTTATAAATAAACACCCTTCTACGTCTTTGCTTTTTGCAAAGTCTATTGCAGTTTCTATGTCGCCTTCGTTTTTTATCATATTGGCCGTTTTTGTGGCCAATGCGTCTGCGAAAGCCGTATCTTTATCGATAATGAGCGATAAATCCGCTTTCCCCAAGCTCAATGATGGTCCAATTTTTGCACTGGATGAACATACGCCCATTGGGGTTTTAGACATCTTTATTTTTATATTCAGGTTATCCCCAAAATAGGGATTTTGGGTATAAATACCGATCACTGGCTCAGAATTTAGTTTTAAAAACACATCGCCACCGTTTTCCACTACACACTCATCGCACTCTTTTAAAAGCAAATGTCCAACTCCTTCTGCTATTGCACCCGCCACGGCTGCCATTGGACCAACATCCGCCCTTCTTGATGCCTCTATCATTCTTCTTGCAATTTTAGGCGCTTTTTTGTCCTGCTTTATCGGCTTAAGTGATGTCAAAAAATCCCTATTCTTCTCTATGTAAGCCAACAAATCACCCCACAGCTTCTTAACTATCTCAAACGTTTCTAATCTTAGATCCTTACATGCCTTGACAAACAGATTTGTGCTTTTGTACGTTGTTTCCCAGCTTTCAAAACCATCTAATTTAAATCTTTCCCTATAGGTTCTTCTCATATTTCTTTAGATACTTCAACGGTTCATAGTCTTTTGACTGTGGCAAAGGTGCAGATGGCTTTGTTAAGAAGAACTTTTTGTCCAAAATCCACTGTTTCAGAGTTTCTGCTATTTTCATTGCACCGCTATAGCTACTCAACGGAGCCGTTGGCACCTTTTTGCCGTTTATCGTTATGAATCCGCTTTTGAGTTCTTTGTAGTTTGTTAGGCCGTAGTTATTGTCAATTTTTAATGGATAATCGTGTCCGTAGTCGAATATGTATGCATCTATCTCTTCATCGCTGACAGACGTGAAAAAGGCGATCTCTTCGTTCAAAACGGGTATGGGTATGCCAATGCCGACGCTCAAAGAGACACCGTATCCCAAGATCGATGCACCCTTTATAAAATCTGCATTCATCTGTTTCATATCTCCTACAACAGCCAAAGCCCCAGCGCCCGTTTTTGGCACGCCCCTTTCGTTGCGCTCTTCATTGGGATTATGCTGCGTTCCATGCCATATGACATAACCTACGCCACCGCCCAAAAAGATACGTGTTCCTATGCCAATTGTTAAATAGAACGGATCGTTGAGGAGGGGTGATAGTTGGCCGGCCGATGAGTAGGTTGCATTGGCAAAGTGGGGTTTCAATACGCCCATATATGTGTAGATCGTTTTATCCGTTGAGTTTGTGGCAACTGAGTAGTTCTGATATGCGTTTCTCGGATTGAGTAGCGTTGCCTCCCTTAGATCATCGATAAATATCTCCATCTCTATTCGTTTGGCTGGATAGCAGTCCGTTCCGTAGCCTTCGGCAACCAACCTTACAGGCTTTCTTGCAATGAGGTCTTCAATGACATGCCCACCGCCATATTCAAATCTACCAGGATGGACAGCGTTTAAAGGATCGCCCTTCTTAACAGCCGATGCGCCAATGTATAGATCCACTGCGGCTAAAGAGCCATAGGCTTCAACGTCGTTTAGCCAGACCTTGGCTGCCTTGATTTTTGGCGCTGTATGGCCGAAATTCAAAAGTGCGCCACTTGAGCACATTGTTCCAAACGTGCCCGTTGTTACTACATCGACCTTCTTTGCAGCCTCTATTACCCCTTCTTTTTTCACAATGTCGATCATCTCCTCTGCGTTAACAACAACAGCCTCGCCACGTTTTATTTTATCGTTTATTTCCTCAATGGTTTTGTTGACTTTGAAAACACTCAACTTTAGCCTCCTTGTCATTTTTGTTGTGAAAGATACCATTAACCTGCCGTGAAAGTCAATTACTATGCTTGAATTTCTCTTTTATTGTGCTATATTGCAAAGCGGAGGGTAAAGATATGGCTATAAAGGACAATGTAAAGAAGTTATTGGAAGAGATTGGAGAAGGTGTAATCTTAGAGGCGGCGGCGAAGACGCGCGGGGCTAAAGAGATAGACGAGGCCATTGAGTCTGGCATAAGGGTAATAGGAGAAAACTATGTAAGCGAGCTTAAGAAGGTCTATCCGCTTGTTAAAAATAGCGCAGAGTGGCATTTTATTGGTTCAACAAAGACCCAGAAGCACGACCTTTTAAAGAGAAGGGTTTTGGAAATTGTTGATATGATAGAAACCGTTGACGATTTTGATTTTGCCTATGAATTGAACAAGAGGTGCGTGGATTTGGACAAGGTTATGCCTGTTTTAATTGAGGTCAACTCTGCAAAGGAGAGTCAAAAATCGGGTGTTTATCCGGAAGACGTTGTTGATTTGGTGAAAAAAATAGCAAAACTGAGCCATATTAGAGTTGTTGGCCTGATGACGATGGGGCCGAATGTTGAGAACCCTGAAAGGATTAGACCATATTTTCGTTTAACAAAAAAGCTCTTTGATGATATAAAGGGCATGAAGATAGAGAATGTTGAGATGGCGTATTTGTCGATGGGTATGTCTGATACTTACAGGATTGCGATCGAAGAGGGTGCCAATATTGTGAGAATCGGCACTGCTATATTTGGACCAAGGAGGCAGAGATGAAAAAGGCGGTTTTGGTAGTTGATATGCTGAATGATTTTACGTTGGACGGTGCACCGTTAAAGGTTGAGGAGAACAAAAAGATCATTCCGAATATAAAAGCCCTGTTGGAAAAAGAAAGATCGCAGGGAACACCGATTATCTACGTTTGCGACTCGCATGCCGAGAACGATAAGGAGTTTGAAATATGGCCCAAGCACTGTGTCGAAGGAACAAAGGGTGCGCAAGTTGTGGATGAACTTGCACCGAAGGAGAACGACTTTATTGTAAAAAAGACAACATACGATGGCTTCTATAGGACAAGCTTGGATGACCTTTTGAAGAGCTTGGGTGTGGATTATTTGATTATTACGGGTTGTGTAATCAACATCTGTATTTTGTACACGGCTTCAAGCGCTATTCTGCGCGGCTATAAGGTTGAAATCCCCTTGAACTGCGTTTCCGCTTTGGATGATAAATCAAGAGAGTGTGCCATTGATCAGTTTAAAAACGTTTTGAATATAAAGTTAACTTAAAAAGGAGATGATGGAAGATGTTTATTGCCGATGAGGATACTATAAAGGCTGGGAAGGTTACTGACGTATACTTTGAAAGGGCTTTGCAGATAATTGAGGCAAAGGGTTTGGATAAAAACGTTAAGGCTGAGATTACGGTTAAGGGTCTGCCCAAGGGCTACGAATGGGCGATTTTCTGCGGTTTAGAGGAGGTTTTGGAGCTTTTAGAGGGTAAAGAGGTCAGTATTAGGGCTATCCCTGAGGGCAGTATCTTTAGGGAGAATCAGCCGGTTATTGAGATAGAGGGTAAATACTCTGAGTTTGCCGTTTATGAGACGGCGATTTTGGGGTTCTTGTGCCAGGAATCGGGTGTTGCAACAAAGGCTGCAAGGGTTAAAAAGGTTGCAGGAGAAAAAACGGTCCTTTCCTTTGGTGCAAGGAGAATGCATCCGGCCGTTGCACCGGCCATTGAACGTGCAGCGTACATTGGTGGTTGCGATGGTTTCTCGACGGTTGCAGCAGCTGAAAAGCTTAACATGAAGCCTGCAGGGACAATGCCCCATTCCTTGATTTTGCTTGTCGGTGATACACTGCAAGCCGCTAAATACTTTGATGAGGTTGTTGATCCAGATGTGCCAAGAATTGTTCTTATAGATACATTTGGTGATGAGAAGTTTGAGACCATAAGGGTGGCAGAGGCTTTGGGTAAAAAGTTAGCTGGTGTTAGACTTGATACACCATCATCAAGGCGCGGCAACATGAGGAAGATTTTGGAAGAGTTAAGGTGGGAGTTGGATTTAAGGGGATTAAAACATGTTCAGCTGTTTGTCAGCGGGGGCTTGGATGAAAATACTGTGGCTGAGATTGTGGATGTGGCCGATGGCTTTGGTGTGGGAACGAGTATTAGTAGTGCTACAACAATAGACTTTTCAATGGACATAGTTGAGATAGAAGGCAAGCCCATAGCCAAGAAGGGCAAGATCTCTGGTTCAAAGAGCTTTTTGAGGTGCGATAAATGTTTGAAAAGCGAGATTGTGCCTTTTACAACGGAGGGTAAGCAGTGCGATTGTGGTGGTATGATGGAGGATTTGCTTGAATACAAAATGAGGAACGGCAAGATCATTGTGAACAGTGAGGATGTAAAGACCATCAGGAACAGGTGCTTAAGGGAATTGCGTTATGTATGAAATCATAGACACCCATTGCCACTTGGATATGGAGGAGTTCAATAGCGATAGGGATGAGGTTATAGAAAGGTCTCGTGAGAATGGCGTAAAGGCTATAATTATGCCATCCACTGTTAAAGAGGACTTTGAGAACGAAAAGTCTTTATGCGATAAATACGATCTGCTTTTCTATATGGTCGGTGTTCACCCCCATGATGCAAAAACGGCGAATAATGAGGCCTTTGATCTTGCTCAAAAACACTTAAAAAACGAAAAGTGTGTTGGTGTTGGAGAAATTGGTTTGGATTACCACTACGACCTTTCGCCAAGAAACAAACAAAGGGACGTGTTTTCTGACTTTTTGGATATGGCCATTGAGAGCAATGTTCCTGTCTCCATACATTGCCGCGATGCGGATGACGATATGGTCGATATATTGCGCTCTAAAAAGGACCTGAAAGGCGTTATACACTGCTTTTCTGGTAGTGAAAAACTGCTGAAGGTTGGCCTTGATTTGGGCTTGTATTTTGGCGTAGGCGGTGTGTTGACGTTTAAGAATTCTATTTTAAAAG
>WFQR01000156.1 GCA_015486955.1 Hippea sp.
AGCTAAAGTGGGTTTTAAAGAACAACCAGCAAGATTTAGAAATTGATTGTGGTAATTTATCCAACGATGAATGCTTTGCCACATTAATCAAGGAGTCTTTCAATAAATACAATGAAAGAGTCGTCATCCTCATAGACGAATACGACAAACCAATCCTTGACAACATCACAAACAAAGAAAAAGCCAAAAGAGCAAGGGATATACTAAAGAACTTCTACTCAGTTATCAAGGATAGCGACAGATACATCAGGTTTGTCTTTATCACTGGAGTAAGTAAGTTCTCAAAGTTAAATCTATTCAGTGGTTTGAATAATATTGAAGACATTACTGTCAACGAAGAATTTGCAGAAATCTGTGGCTATACCCATGACGATCTGTTGACTGTCTTTAAAGACAGATTGAAAGGCATAAACATAGAGTTAGTCAAGAGGTGGTACAACGGCTACAATTACTTTGGTAAGCCTCTGTATAATCCATTTGACATACTGCTCTTTTTCTCAAACAACGGTGCATTCCGCAACTACTGGTGGCAGACAGGCAGTCCATCTTTCTTAATAGAGCTTTTGAAGAAAGGTGATTACTACATCCCAGAGCTTGAATACTCAGAGGTTACAGAAGAGGTATTGAATGCGTTTGATGTGGACTATATTGACCTAAGAGCTCTTCTTTGGCAGACAGGCTATCTGACATTTGATAAAAGGATAGCAGATAACCTCGGAGGATACACATACACTCTCAAAGTGCCAAACATAGAGGTTAGGATTTCACTAAACCAGCTTCTCATAGATTACCTGACCAACCAAAGACAACAGAAGGTTAGGTATAGACTTGATATGTTTGATTGCCTAAACAGAAACGACATCAATGGCTTTGTTGAACTATTCAAGAAGATCTTTGCCTCCATTCCATACACAAACTATGTTAACAACGTAATCTCAAACTATGAGGGTTATTACAGCAGCGTTGTCTTTGTCTATTTAATGGCTTTGGGCTATGATGTTATTCCTGAGGATATTACAAACAAAGGCAGGATTGATTTAACTGTCAAGACAGAGAATAAAATACTAATCATTGAGTTTAAAGTGGATGCAAAAGAGGAGCCGATAAAACAGATAAAAGAGAGAAAGTATTATGAAAAATACCTGAAAGAGAACAAAGACATATATCTTATTGGAATGGTGTTTGATTCGAGGGAGAGAAATATTAGCCAGTGGGAGATTGAGAAGGTGGATGGGTAAATGGGTAGATGAGTGAATGGGGTGATAAAGGAATGGGTTTTACACCTCGTAGACGGAATTAAGCAGTTCTATTTCAATTATCGTTGATAATCAACTTACACCTTTTTTTAAGGATCTTGCACCCCGTTTTATTTTCCTCAGTATGACCTGCACAAATGAAAGGTATATTCAGATAAATAAGCTCATACACCGTTACGCCAAATGTTACAAAGGCAATGTCACCCTCTAATAATTTGCTTGGATGATACGGCAAAATTTTAAAATTATTGGACAAATTCATGTTCTTCAACCTATACTTGTGCTTAAATGCATCGCCTATTAGAACCAAAACTTCTCTTTTGCAACCCTCAAGCCACTCTAAAAATTTAAACAGCATGCCAGAAGGATCACTGCCACCAGTTGTTATGACGATTGTGTTTATTTTCTGCGGTATTACACTTTTAGGCTTTAACTTAAACACCTCTTTGTTAATTAAAACCCAATCCCACCCCCAAACAATGTTGTTGAAATTTGGATATTTCTCTGGCTCAAAGTGTGCATTGGGTATAATAATTTTGTCGCATAACTCATAATCCTTGCCGATAAAATCTATAGACACAAAACGGGCAAACTTTTGCCATCTTTTTATATCGCTTATATTATAAGCCTTTTTTTCGTCAACAACTACAACGTCGGGCTTGTATTTCTCAATTAAATAATCGACGAATGTCTCATCCGAGTCAAACCTGTTTATCTCAAACCTAAAGCCTTCCTTATTTAATTTTTCTTTGGCGTATTCAAAATCGTTGATCGCGAAAATCACATCAGCTTTTGTATCTTTTAAAATCCAACCGAGCGTTATCATCCTCGATAGATGCCCAAGACCAATATCACTTGATGCCTTGAGCTTTAAAATAACCCTTCCCTTACCTATTTCACTAATATAATTCTGCTTGATTTTTTCAAAAATGATAGATGAAGGTGTAAACTTGAGATTTAGAAGGTGTTTTTCTATCTCATCAATGTCTATTTTTCGAATTTCTTCAGCCATTCGATCCTTGTTTGTTTTAGGGGCCTTAAGCCATCTTTAGGATCTGCTCGCCAATTTCTCTCTTCAAACTCATTTTCTTGCGGTGCCTTGATACCGTTCCCATCCGCCAAAAACCCATCTTTAACCATCTTTATCAACCTTTTTACCCTATCAGGCAACCAACAGTGGCCAAATTTATACTCCTCACCCTTCTCATCCAAGTCAAAATGGAACTCTATCATCTCTGCATTCCACCTATGGATAGCTCGCAGTATAACGCCCTCGTTTACAGAATGGTCAGACCAACCAAACTTCAGGTTAACACCCTCGGGCACTTTAATTGCATTTCTCATTGTCTCTATTGCCGACAGATTACACTGCTCTGGAGGTGTTGGATAGCTCGATGTGCATTGCAAAATTGTTATATCTTTGCATCCATTTTCAACGAGCACATCTACAGCTGCTTTGACCTCATCGAGCGTTGCCATGCCTGTTGATACAATAACAGGCTTTCCTGTTAAGGCACATTTCTTGAAAAGCTCATGCCACAATAGTTCATAAGAGGCTATTTTATAGGCGTCAACATAAGGTTCAAGTTCATCTACAGCATCCAAGTAGAACGGCGTGCAGACAAACTTAATACCTACCTCTTTACACTTTCTTGAAATTTCTGGCAAAAATTCAACAGGTAACTCCCACTCTTTTCTTTTCCTGTGCTCTTCACTGTATTTTAGAATCTCAGGCGCAAATAATTGATCTATCTTAAATAGTTGAAACTTAACGCCATCGCATCCGCACCTTTTCGCCTCTTCCACAAATCTTAAACATCTATATAGATCACCATTGTGATTACTTGAAACCTCAGCAATAAACTCAACCATTTTCACACTTCGTAGGTGTTCAAAGTTTAGTTGTCAACGTTTTTATTATCTCTTCAATTTTACCTGCATATACCTCTTTTATTCTTTTGAAAATCTCCTCCGATGTTTTCTCGTTGTATATGTGAGAGCTTTTGTTTCTATCGTCGAGCATGTCTAAAACAATTTCATCGTCGTCTAAAAAACCGTATCTGAATGCCTTTTTTATGCAATCTCTTGGTGAGAAGCACTCGATTTTGTTGTACTCTAAAATGATTTTTATGGTTTTCCACAATAGTTCCACAGTAAACTCAAATCTCTGTATGACGCCGTCTTTTTCTAAATCGCTTTTTGCTAACTCTGTTGCACTTTTCAGTCTTTTTAAAGCATTTTCAAGCCTTTTAACCGCAAGTTCAACCTCTATCTTTTTCATACAGAATAACTCCAGTGTTTTCGATTATTTTTAGAAAATCTTTTTCAACCCTATCGGAAAAGACTATATCGACACTGTAAATGCCAGCTATCTCTTCTATTTCTTCCTTTAGCTTTCTTTCATCCCTATTGGATAAGATTCTTCCTTTATCAACAAAAATATCTATATCAAATCCAGAAGTCGGCATCCCTTTTGCGAGTGAACCGAAAAGAATAATCTTTCGGGGAGACAACCTTTCTACAACGAGATCCTTTATCATGTCTATCCTTTTTTCTAATTTCTCATTCATTTCGAGTGTTTACCCTTCCTTTTTATCAGATGCCGTTGAAATTGTCTATAGGTTTATTCCTGTTTATATTCTGCGTTCCGTAACAAATTCGTGCTCGCTTTGCTGGTTTTAGTATGTATTAGTTAAAATTTTGCTGTTTTTGGAAAAATTCCCTCTCCGCATTCAGGCATTTGGTATGATCATTTAAATGTTTATCCCCGTATAAGTTTCTAAAGCCTTACTTTCTTGTTTTTTACACGCTTTTTGTGTGCACAACTACTTGAGTGTTTCCACTTCTTAAAACTTTATTGAAGCCTATTGTCTTTTCTTGGATTTCTGGCTTTTTGTTTACCAAAAATGTTGGACCAATAACAAATCCTGCATATAAGGCTATGAACAAAATAACTGCTATGCCTATCCCAACTACGCACAACCACATGCTCTTACATTCAAGCATTTCTAACCTCCACCTTATAATTCTTGTCTACTTTTATGCCAAAAATTTTTTATAAGTCAAGGAAATTCAAATTAAACTTGCGGTCAGCTACGCTCATATCTATACTTTTAACATGATCTTTGTTTTGTCCAAACTGTTTACTTTCATATTCTTGCCGTCGGGTATATTTGTTATTCTGCTATTAATAGCCTTTTTTGTTTCTAAAAGACTCAGACTGTTATTTTTATTGGGAGCGATTTCACTGTATTTATTCAGCATTACGCCGGTAAAAGATTTTATGATTTACCAACTCGAAAATGTAAAAATTGACAATGGTTCTGCAAATACTGTTGTGGTGCTTGGTGGAGGGGCTTATCCCAAAGGCTGTTTTAAATCTTACCCCGAAGCTTTTGAAAGGGTTGTATATGGCTTGATGTTGGCAAAAAAGTATCACATTCCTTTTGTGTTTTCTGGAGGGGGTATAAAATACAATGAGTCAAAGTTGATAAAACAGGACGTAAATCATTTATGCGCTATTTTAAGGTGCGATTTTGATATCTACTTTGAAAACAGATCTTTAAATACCTACCAGAACGCATATTATACGGACAAGCTTTTTAAGAAATACCGTTTATCTAAAAATGTATATTTGGTTACAACGGCTTATCATATGATGAGGGCAATGATGATTTTTAGACATTTTGGCTTTACAGTTCATCCGAGACCTGTGGGTTATTTTTATGAAGGTAAATATATTTTCTGGGATTTTTTACCTCAAATGAGGAATTTTTATGAATCATACTACGCTCTACACGAATTTTTTGGTATTTTGAGCTTGAAAATTTTGCATGGGTTTTAAGTTTTCCTTGTTCTTACAAGGATTCTTAAAAAATTCTACTTTCTTTCACTTCCCCCTTGACTTTTCCCCCAAAGTGTATTATATTCTCATTCGCCTCGCATGAATGCGAGATGATCTTTTACAAGCCAGGATGGAAAGAAAGCCCTGGTTGATATAGAGTTTTAGCCTACAAAAACAAACGGAATGATTGAAGATCATTCTTTCATGTTTTAACATGAGAGTTTGATCCTGGCTCAGAACGAACGCTGGCGGCGTGCCTAACACATGCAAGTCGTGGGAGAAAGTCTCCTTCGGGAGACGAGTAAACCGGCGCACGGGTGAGTAACACGTGGGTAACCTGCCCTGAAGACCGGGATAACCCACCGAAAGGTGGGCTAATACCGGATAGTTCCGAGCCCCTTGAAGGGGCTTGGGGAAAGGGGGCCTCTGCTTGCAAGCTCCCACTTCAGGATGGGCCCGCGGCCTATCAGGTAGTTGGTAGGGTAACGGCCTACCAAGCCTACGACGGGTAGCCGGCCTGAGAGGGTGACCGGCCACACTGGCACTGAGACACGGGCCAGACTCCTACGGGAGGCAGCAGTGGGGAATATTGGGCAATGGGCGAAAGCCTGACCCAGCGACGCCGCGTGGAGGATGAAGGCCTTCGGGTCGTAAACTCCTGTCAGAGGGGAAGAAGGTGCAAGGGCTAATACCCCTTTGCACTTGACGGTACCCTCAGAGGAAGCACCGGCTAACTACGTGCCAGCAGCCGCGGTAATACGTAGGGTGCGAGCGTTGTTCGGAATCACTGGGCGTAAAGCGTGCGTAGGCGGGCCTGTAAGTCCAACGTGAAAGCCTCGGGCTCAACCCGAGAACTGCGTTGGATACTGCAGGTCTTAGAGTGCGGGAGAGGTGAGCGGAATTCCCGGTGTAGGGGTGAAATCCGTAGATATCGGGAGGAACACCGGTGGCGAAGGCGGCTCACTGGAACGTAACTGACGCTGAGGCACGAAAGCGTGGGGAGCAAACAGGATTAGATACCCTGGTAGTCCACGCCCTAAACGATGGACGCTGGGTGTCGGGAGGTATTCTTCCCGGTGCCGTAAGCTAACGCGTTAAGCGTCCCGCCTGGGGAGTACGGCCGCAAGGCTAAAACTCAAAGGAATTGACGGGGGCCCGCACAAGCGGTGGAGCATGTGGTTTAATTCGATGATACGCGAAGAACCTTACCTGGGCTTGA
>WFQR01000157.1 GCA_015486955.1 Hippea sp.
AAAATACAAAAATGGGGTGCGCAATGAGGGATATATACTTTTTCATAACAAAAAACATCCTAAAGATATGGGGAAAAATTAAATAGAGCAATTTCTGACTCATCTTGCAATTAATAAAAAGTATCTTCTTCCACTCAAAATCAGGCTTTTAATGCTATTTTATTTTTATACGAAAAAGCTTTTAATATTTCTTTGAAAGAGCAAAATATATCTGCCATGAGAGCAAAAAGAAAAGAACATGTTCCTGTTGTTCTCACCATTAATGAAGTTCAGCAAATAATTTATTATATGAATGGCATTTACAAATTAATGCTCCAATTACTCTATGGTTGCGGGCTTAGATTGAATGAACTTTTAAATCTAAAGATTAAAGATATTGATTTCGGTTTTGATAACGTTTATGTCTTTGATTCCAAAAGTCAAAAAGACAGAGTTGTTCCTTTACCACAAAAGATAAAAGAAGATAAAATACATATCAAGGAGGTAAGAAAAATTCATCAGGATGATTTATCTAAAGGTTTCGGAGAAATAAAATTACCCCAAGCACTTGAACAAAAGTATCCGAATGCCAATAAAGAATTCAAATGGCAATTTCTTTTCCCAATGAAACAATTTTCAAAAGACCCTGTTAGCGGGAAATTTATGAGATTTCATGTTTTGGCAAGCACATTTACGAGGAACCTGAAAAGTGAGGTTGATAAATCAAAAATAGAAAAGAAAGTCACATCACACACTTTCAGACATTCATATGCAACTCATTTATTACAAAAAGGTGTAGACATTAGAACCATTCAGGAATTGCTCGGACATAAAGATATTAGCACTACTATGATTTATGTTCATATTGTTAGAGATTTAAACAAAAACAACATTAAAAGTCCTCTTGATTTTTAAAAATTTTTCTCGCATTTGAGGTCGTATCTCAACATTTGACATTTATCAAACCTTTCACCTTCACTATTTAGCCATCAAACTTTTTACAAGTTCATCTGGCTTAAACACGGGTATATCTGTAGAAATGAAATTTTGGCATTTCTTGTAACCACAGCATTGCATCCCGAATGCATAGCAGAAGAATAGATAACCGCATCTTCGAAATCTTTGAAACTAAAATTTCTGGCGGTTTCAAAACTGCCCTGTTTACAGAGGCAATTTCAAATAGATTTAAAAGTAAATTTATGCCTTTTATAGCGTTTTCTTGTCACTGTTTTTACTAACAAGATAATGAATTGTCGTTATAGTTGTAGAGCACAGAAAACCTTTGATATTATCCTTTTCAACCTCTGAAAACAACAAAGAAGCGGTGTCGGAAAACGGTTTTTAAATCTATTAAAACATCTAAAACAATATTTGTGTCAAATAAAACCCTCATAAATATTTTTCCTCAAGGAATTTTTTATAACCCTCATTGCGCACCCCATTTTTGTATTTTTTCATCAACTCTATAATACCGCCAATAAAGCTCTCCAAGTAAATCAAGTATGAAGATATTTCTCTGCAGCAAGTTGGCCACAACTTGCCTGCCTATCTCTTCTATCATAACAATTTGAATTTCATGAAAGTTTTCAAATATCCACCGTGTGGTTGGATTTTGAATAGGCTTTCCAAGCTGGTTCGGAAAAGTTTTATTCTGCTGTTTTAGCTCTCTTTGTATTTTATATTCCAAAGCGCTGTAAACAAGCAGAGAGAGTGTCATAATCATCAACATTGCTTCAATCCGTTTAGGATTTTTAAGAAATAGGGCATCACTAAGAAACTGAGGAGATTTTAGAAATCTAAATCCCCTTTCAACCCTTTGCTGTGATTTGTATTCGTCCAATAGTTCTTTTCCAGAAAGTGTCATATCGTTTGTTGCAAGGATAAAAAGACCGCTCTTTTGTTCTTGTTTTTGTTTAAGCTGATTCTCTTTCGGTTTTATTTGCAATTGCCAGCAATATTCATAATAATCAGGCTTTGCATCCTGTTTGGGTCTTCCTTTTGTTTTATATTTTGGTTTTGATATAAGCTTTTGACTATCTATCTTGATACATTGAAGCTGCGCCTTTTTTTCTTGAAGTGCTTGGTTTGCATCGGTTTCGCAGAAATAGGCTGTTTTTTGGAGTTTTGCAAGCAATTTTTCTTCTTGCTTTTTCTGTTTTTCATAATCTTTTTGGATTGTTTTATCCTCTTTTGATTTTGCATATTCACTTTTATAGAGAATCCATTTCTGTTTCATTCCTTCGTATTCTATTTCATATGGAATATATTGATAGTTTTGATCAAGCTGTATGAAGCTTGCTTGGTCATGGCTTTTAAGTATTGTTTTAGCCTGTTTTAGCTTAGCCGGCACTCTTGATATAAAAAGCATCTCATTTTGCTTTATCTCTTGTATTCCTTTAGAGGTAAAGAGTGCTGCATCGGCTATTATTTTTGTTTTTGCTTCATTGGCATTTTTTAAAGATACAATATGCTCTTTGAGTATATCTGCAAACGCTTTTGTATCTACTTGGTTCCCATCTGCCGGTTTCATCCATACGGGGATGCCTGCTTTGTGCTCCACTATGAGGTTAAGCACCACCTGATTGAGCTCTGGGTGGTGGTCTCTGCTGTATCCTTTGGTAATATAAACAACCTTAGGTCTATCCTCGTCACTGCTGTTTTCATTATCGGTAGTACTATTTTTCTGCTACTGCATACTGTCTCTTTCCTGATTGGAATATTTACCGTCAACATGAAAGCTGGTGCTATCGAGGTGGATTATTGATGGGGAGAGGTTTAAAACCTCCAATGCTTTTTTAGCTATCTTTTCATATAACTCACTAACGCCATACTCAAATATTCTATCGAGAGTTCTGCCCAAAGTATCTTTATTAAAATGTTCTGCTTTGATGTCTGCTTCAAATAGCTGCCCTATTGCTTTCTTTTCAAAAAAGC
>WFQR01000158.1 GCA_015486955.1 Hippea sp.
TGTTGACAACTACCCTGCCATGACGACGCTTGATGCCTACTTTTGGTTGAGGTATGCAAAGGAGTATAAAAACGGCACGTATTATAAATCGGATAACGACACGTTGAGGGCTTATCCAACAAACACCATAAAACCCCATCCCGTACCATTGTTGAGTGCCATGATTAGCTGGTTTTCTTCTATCTCTGGTAAGTCGATCTATATGAGCGGATTGATCTTGGTTTCTGTTCTTGCGGGTCTTTTTATTTTGCCTATGGCCTACTATTTCTGGTTGGCCGATGTGCCCATTGCCGGCTTAACGGGTGCCTTCGTGGGCGCCTTTTCTTGGATGTATGCCATAAGGACGGCCATGGGTCGTGTTGATACGGATCTTTTACAGTTGTTTTTTATGTTTTCGGGTTCTTTACTTATACTCCTTGCTTCGGAAACAAAGAGTAATCGGAATAGGCTTATTTACTCTGCCCTTTTGGGACTGAACTTCTTACTTTTTGGTTGGTGGTATGCCCATTACGGTATAGACGTTGTCTATCTTGCACTCTTTATCATTATGCTTTTGATACGCAAGGTTGAACTCAAGCAGATAGTTATAGCCACGCTGCTTTTTATCATATTTGCAAATCCTGTTTGGGTGATAGGTGGCTTTGGTGGTTTTGTGGATTTCTTTGTAAACTACGGCAAGATCAAAAGTGTTTCCACGGGAGATTTTCCCAATATTTTAAAGACGATAACAGAAGCAGAACACATCAGTCCTTCAAAAGTCATTGTGTATATTCTCTCAAACAAGCTATTGGATGGTGTTGGTTTAATCTTGTCTCTCGGTATGCTCTTTGCACTTGGGCTTAGGGTTATACCAATCTTGCCCATAGTTTTACTTGGCTTTTTGGCTTTCAGAAGTGCAAACAGAACGGTTATGTTTTTAGCCCCGTTTGTCGGTGCTGGCTTGGGTTTTGTTGTTGACATGATTTTCCATAGGCTAAATTTTGATAACTTAAAGGCAAATGTTGCGTCGTTTTTTGTAACGGTAATATTGATGGTAGCTTTGTTGCATACCACAGCGTATAAATTCGTTCCCCTTCCCTCTATTCAAGCCCCCATCGTGAGGTCTTTTTTGCAAATCAAAAATAGGATCAACAAGGCAGCTATATTTTCCTGGTGGGACTATGGATATGCCATAGAGGACATGGATGGCTTTGCCACATATCACGACGGTGGTGCCCATGGCGGTGCAAGGACATACCTTGTTGCAAAGGCCTTAATAAGTGATAATGAGACACTTCTCTATCATATTATCTCTTTTATGGATAGCTACGGTGTTAAACCCATTATGGATGCCATAGAGAAAGACAATATTTCAGCAGGGAAAGCTGTTCAGATGGCCTTTGATTACTCAAAACCTATAAAAAATAACGACAACTACGTTTTGTTCACAGAGGATATGATTGGCAAATTCTACGCCATCAGTTACCTCGGCAGTTGGGATTTTAAGAAAGAGAAATCCTATCCCGACGGTTATGCCATGTACTATTGTAGCGGATTTGAGAACGGAACATTCACCTGTGACAAGGGTTTTGTTGATATTGTTCATGGTTATATAAATAGCAAAATACCTATAAAGAGGTTTTTGTGGGTGGTCAACGGCCGTGTTAAAAAGGATGTGGATTTGCACCCAAACGGCGTAAATGTTGAACTGTGCTTAACCAAAAGGCCAAACTCTAATCAGTTGGATGTGGATTTTATGCTTGTGTGCGATGATCGGGTGTTTAACAGCAATTTCAACAGGATGTTTATCTTGGGCGAAATAGATAAAGACAAGTTTGAGGAGGTTTACAACAATTTTCCGTATGCTCGCATGTTTAGGGTTAAATAACTTGTAAAAGCTATTTGTTTTGTATATAAATTTGCAAGACCACGCACATTCCCTTGTCAAAGGATCTCCTCCGAATGGAGGGGTTGGGGAATGGTGGTAAAAATCCTTTTGTTGGGAGGTTGAGTTTATGTCTTATGTCACGATGAAAGAGCTGCTTGAGGCAGGCGTTCACTTTGGTCATCAGACCAAGCGCTGGAACCCAAAGATGAAACCGTTTATCTTTGCGGCTCGCAAGGACATCCACATTATCGATCTGCAGAAGACCATTGTCTACTTCGACAAGGCGTATGAGTTTTTAGAGGATTTGGCAGCCCAGGGCAAGACCGTTCTGTTTGTGTGCACAAAGAAGCAGGGTAAAGAGGAGATTAAAGAAGCTGCTCAGTCGTGCAATATGCCCTATGTCAACGAAAAATGGCTGGGTGGACTGTTGACGAATTTCTCTACAATTCAAAAGAGCATTGCAAAATTGGAGCGTCTCGAGGAGATGGAAGAGACGGGCGAGATCGAAGCTTATACGAAGAAAGAGCAGAAGATATTGAGGAAGAGGAAGGAGAAGTTGCAGAGGTATTTAGAGGGCATTAGGGATATGAAGGATCTGCCCGATGCACTGCTTATAATTGATGTAAAAAGGGAAGAATTGGCTGTGAAAGAGGCCAATAAGTTGGGCATACCCATAGTTGCCCTTGTTGATACAAACTGCGATCCAGATCCCATTGACTATGTTATTCCGGGCAACGATGATGCCATTAGGTCTATTAAGCTTATCGCTTCGAGGCTCGCCGAGGCCATAAAGAATGGTCAGGCAAGGTATGAAAAGGAACTTGAGCTAAGACAGGAAGAGGAAGCCTTTGAAGAGGGAAGGGCTGAAAAATTAGAAGCTGAAGAAGAGGAGGAAGAGTAATCATGGCTAATATAACTGCTCAGATGGTAAAGGAGTTGCGTGAAAGAACTGGTGCTGGTATGATGGCCTGCAAGAAGGCGTTGCAGGAGACAGACGGCGACATAGAGAAAGCAATAGACAAGCTTAGGGAGATGGGTCTTGCATCTGCCGCTAAAAAGGCCGGTAGAGAGGCAAAAGAGGGTAAAGTTGCAAGTTACATACATGCAGGCGGAAAGATCGGAGTGTTGGTGGAGGTTAACTGCGAAACGGATTTTGTTGCCAACACGGATGAGTTTAACAACCTCTGCAAAGATATAGCAATGCACATAGCTGCCGCTAACCCACAGTACGTTTCAAGGGAAGAAGTTCCGGAAGAGGTTTTGGAGAAAGAGAAAAACATCATGAAGGAACAGTTGAGACAACAGGGCAAGCCTGAAAACATACTCGATAAGATTGTTGAAGGGAAGATAGAGAAGTTTTACGAGGAGACATGCTTACTTGACCAGCCATTCATAAAGGACGATAGTATGAAGGTTAAGGACCTCATTCAGAACGCGATAGCCAAGATGGGCGAGAACATAATCGTAAGGAGATTTGCAAGGTTTCAGATAGGTGAATAGGCTATGAGCGAGCCTGTATTCAAAAGGATATTGTTGAAATTAAGTGGGGAGGCCCTTATGGGCTCCCTTTCCTATGGAATTTGTGAAGAGACGATCAATGAGATAGCCGAGCAAATAAAAGAGGTGAAAGAGTTAGGCGTTGATGTATGTACGGTTATTGGTGGCGGTAATATTTTCAGGGGCGTTAAGGGTGCAGCAATGGGCATGGACAGGGCGAGTGCCGATTACATGGGTATGCTTGCAACAGTCATAAATGGGTTGGCGCTACAGGATGCTTTAGAGAAAAAAGGTGTTCAGACACGTGTGGTTAGTGCCATTGAAATGCGTGAAATAGCGGAGCCCTACATTAGGCGCAGGGCTTTGAGGCATCTTGAGAAAGGCAGGGTTGTTATATTTGTTGCCGGGACGGGTAATCCATATTTTACAACGGATACAGCTGCATCCTTAAGGGCCATGGAGATGGGTGCAGACGTTATACTTAAAGCCACAAAGGTGGATGGTGTTTATGACAAGGATCCAATGATTTATGCGGATGCAAAGCGTATAAAGACAATAACCTACATAGAGGTTTTGGACAGAAACTTGAAGGTTATGGACTCAACAGCCATATCCATGTGTATGGAGAACCACATGCCTATAATTGTGTTTTCCATCAAGGAGTATGGGGCTTTGAAGCGTATCGTGTTGGGCGAAAACATTGGAACACTGGTTAAATGAGTGAGGAGGTTGCTATGGATGTAGAGGGTGTAAATGATGTGCTGAAGATGGCTGAGGAAGAAATGAAAAAGACCATTAGCTCATACAAGAAATACTTAACGACTGTGAAAACGGGAAGGGCCCATACGTCAATATTTGAAAACCTGAAGGTCGAGGCCTATGGCCAGCAGATGCAGTTGAAACAGCTTGCAACGATTACTACGCCGGATGCAACAACCATCGTTATTCAGCCATGGGATAATTCTGTTATAAAGGACATAGAGAAGGCAATACTGAAGGAAAATATGGGTTTCACGCCTCAAAATGATGGTAAGGTAATTAAAATTATCATACCACCGATGACGGAAGAGGATAGAAAGAAAGTTGTTAAACTGATGAAACAGGAGACAGAGTCTTACAGGGTTGCTATAAGGAATGCGCGCAAGAAAGCGCTCAAAACGATCAAGGATATGGAAAAGGAAAAGGTGATTTCAGAAGACGAGTCGAAAAAAGCCGAAAAGGATATACAGAAACTTGTTGAGAAATACACAAAGAAGATAGACGACATGTTTGACGAAAAAGAGAAAGAGATACTCAATATTTGATGGCTGAGAATTTTCCGAAGCACGTTGCCATCATCATGGATGGCAACGGTAGATGGGCCACATCTTTAGGTAAGAAGAGAACATACGGGCATTACGTAGGATCTTTGGTTGTAGATAAGATAACAAAAGCTGCCGCAAATATCGGAATTAAATATCTGACGCTTTATACGTTTTCTACGGAGAACTGGAAGAGGCCAAAAAGCGAGGTTAGATATTTGATGGCCCTGTTGAAAACACAGCTTAGGAAGAAAGAGGTGCTTTTTAGGGAAAATGATGTGCAGTTTAGGGTGATCGGTGATCTTTCTGCCTTTGACGATAGAATTGTTACGATGATTAAAGATTTAATTGGTAAAACAGAAAACAATAAAAGAATGAGGCTGACGCTTGCTTTGAATTATGGTGGAAAACACGAGATAGTTCAGGCGGCAAAGAGACTGTGCGAGGATGTGAAAAAGGGGAATGTAGACGTTTGCGATATAGATGAGGGCCTTTTTGAAAACTACCTGTACACATTCGATATGCCCGATGTAGATCTTTTGATTAGGACTGGAGGAGAGAAGCGGATTAGCAACTTTTTGCTTTGGCAATCGTCTTATGCGGAGTTTGTGTTCTTTGATAAATACTGGCCTGAATTTACAGAGGAAGACCTTTTGCGTGCAATTGATGAGTTTAAAAGACGTAAAAGAAGATTTGGCGGGTTGTGAAAAAGAGGGTTTTATCTGCCTTAATTTTGGTTCCTTTAGTTGTATATTTGGTTGTGTGGGCGGGTCTTTTTTATGTAAAGTTGGCGGTTTTGTTGGTTGCAGGTCTGGGTTATTCTGAGTGGCTGGGTCTTGATTCTGAAAGTTTTAATGTAAAAAAAGCCACGTACCTTTCGTGTTTCCTTGTTGTTGGTTTTGTTTTTCTCTTTTTTAATCATCTGTTTCTACTTGCACTCTTTCTGTGCCTGACTTTTCACTTGGTTTTGGGCTTTTCTTCTTTAAACGATAAGAGCTTTTTGAAAGAGCAATACTACTTCGTTGGTTTGCTTTACGTTTCTCTCTATCTCTTTGCTGTTCCATTTATTCAGTTGCAATCGGGACGGTTGCTTCTTTTAACGCTGTTTGTTTCCATATGGTCCGGTGACACGTTTGCCTACTTTTGCGGCAAGGGGTTCGGAAAGGTCAAACTTGCGCCCATAATTAGCCCAAAGAAGACCGTAGAAGGGGCAATATGTGGTATAGTAGGCGGAACGTTTATAGGTGTTATCTTTGGATTATTGTTGAAAATTGGATTCTTGGATGTGCTTTTGGTTGCACTTGTCTCAAATATATTTGGGATTTTGGGCGATTTGGCGGAATCTGTGCCCAAGCGCTTTTTTGGGAAAAAGGATTCCTCAAATTTAATCCCTGGGCATGGCGGTATCTTGGATCGTCTTGATAGTTTTGCCTTTGCCGTATTTTTCTCTTACGTGGTGCTGTTATGCAAAGACTTGTTGTTTTAGGCTCCACAGGTTCCATAGGCAAGAACACGCTTGATGTCATAAGGAGAACAAAAGGTTTTAATGTTGTTGGATTGAGCTGTTTTAGAAACATAGAGCTTTTGTCCCAACAGGTAAAGGAATTTAAACCTAAGTTTGTTTGTGTAGCTGAAAGGGAACTTGCAAAAAGGGTTAGGCAGAGGTTTCCAGATTTAGAGGTTTTGGAAGGCAAGAATGGTATCATTGAGATGGTTCAAAGGGACGATGTGGATTTTGTTGTTAACGCACTTGTGGGAACAGCAGGGCTTTTACCAACGTATTACACTATACTTTCTAAAAAAAGATTGGCTTTGGCGAACAAGGAGAGCCTTGTCATAGCGGGCAAGATAATTAAGAATTTAGCAAAGGATAAAGGTGTTGAAGTAGTGCCCATAGATTCTGAGCATTCAGCTATTTATCAATGCCTTGAGGGTAGAAGAAAAGAGGATGTTGAAAAGCTGATACTCACGGCATCGGGTGGCCCATTTTTTGATCGGGGTGATTTTGACAATATAACCGTCGATGAAGCCCTATCTCACCCCACTTGGGATATGGGTAAGAAGATTACAATAGATTCTGCAACGATGATGAATAAGGGCTTTGAGATCATTGAAGCGCGCTGGCTTTTTGATGTTCCCTATACAAAAATAGAGGTTGTTGTTCATAAAGAAAGCATTGTCCACTCTGCCGTTGAATTTGTTGATGGATCAATCATAGCTCAAATT
>WFQR01000159.1 GCA_015486955.1 Hippea sp.
CGGTTTTGGTAGCAGTGATTCAAAGTGTAAAAGCCACTTATTTTACTCAAAGGATAAAAATCAACTCGTAACGGCTTTATTTAAAGCTTTGCGCAGGCAATCAGTCTTTGTTGAGTTTTAAGACAGTCATACTCTCGACGTGGTGTGTTTGAGGGAACATATCGTAAAGCTTTACCTTCTCTATTGTGTACTTGTCCTTTACAATGTTCAAATCCCTTGATGATGTTGCCGCATCGCAGGATATGTAGATAACGTGTTTTATATTCTTCTTCAAAAGCCATCGGGCCACCTCTTTTGCCCCTTCTCTTGGTGGATCCAATATAACAAGATCGAAGCCACCCTTAATCTTGAATAGCTCGAAGAGGTTTTTCCTTATAATGCTGACATTTTTTAAGTCAAAGTTGTTGATGTTCCTCTTCAAGGAAGAAATAGCCGATAGGTCGAGCTCTACAGCGTAGATTTTGTATCCTTTTTTAGCCAAAGGGATTGTGAAGTTGCCAATACCACAGAACAACTCCAAGATGTTTGACGGGTTTATTGTAGACACTTCACTCAATAGGTCTCGTATGATTTTGAGGTTTATTTCCCTGTTTATCTGCGTAAATGCATCCTTTTTGTAAAACAGTGGTTGCTCAAGGTTTAAGTTTAACATCATCTCGTCTGTATTGATATTGCCATAATCGTCTATTTGAACCCTCATATCCTTAAAACATCTGTTGTTCCTTATAAACTCGTTTATTCGTTCATCTGCTATTTTGCATTCACGGATCGGCGTAAACTGATTTGTACTCTTTTTGTAAAAACCCCACCTACCATTTCTGCATTTAAAGTCCACCCTTCTCCTGTAGTGCCATTGTTTTTCTGACGGTATGATCTCTGGAATCTCATTTAATTCTATCTTGCCGATCCTTTTTAGTGTCGATACAAAAACATCCTGTTTTAGCTTTAACTGGTATTCGTAATTTGCGTGCTGCAGGTCACAACCACCGCAGGTTAAGTAATACGGACATTCAGGTTTAACCCTATACTCTGAAGGTTCTAAGATTTCTCTTGCTACTGCCTTAATAAAACCCTTCTTTTCTTGAATTATCTCAATTTCCACAACCTCATTTGGTAAAGCGTTTTCCACAAACACAATTTTACCGTTTAATATTCCCGTTCCGTATGCACCATTTGCAAATCCGTTAATTTTCAGCCTCATGGTAAAAATTATTGCATGTTTTGCTCTTGATTTGCAATATTAAAAACATGAAAAAGGAACTTTACGTCTATATACACATTCCCTTTTGCTATAAAAAGTGTCCGTATTGTGCATTCGTATCCTATGAAAAGCACCTCAATTTTTTGGACAATTATGTTATGGCGTTGATAAAGCAGATAAGAAACTTTGATGGTGAAGATTATACGGTTAAGACGATCTACTTTGGCGGCGGCACGCCAACCGTTCTGAAGGTAAAACACATTGAAAAAATACTCAAAGCTTTGGAAGATGCATTCAATTTGAAAATAGAGGAGATGACAATAGAGACGATACCTAACAACGTGAAATCTAACTATATAAAGGCACTCAAGTCTTTAGGCTTTAATAGATTGAGCATAGGTGTTCAATCCTTTCGTGATGAAAAGCTTAAAACTTTGGGTAGGATTCACAATTCAAAGGATTCAATTCAAGCTATTGAAACAGCATTTAAATATGGTTTTGATAACATCAGTATCGATTTGATTTACGGTATTGGAGACAGTTTAAGCACTTTTGAAGGTGAATTGGATTTTGCTTTGGATCTACCCATAAAGCATATCTCTACATACATGCTGTCAATTGAGGAAAGAACACGTTTTTTCGAGCTATTGCAAAACGGTAAATTGAATTTACCCGATGATGGACTTGTTTCTGACCTTTACTTGATGCTTTGCGAAAAGCTTAACAAAAATGGCTTTGAGCAATACGAAATATCGAACTTTGCTAAAAGTGGTTTTTATTCAAAGCACAACTTGGCTTACTGGACGTATAAGGAATATGTCGGTTTTGGTGTGTCTGCGGCGTCGTTTATGGATAGAAAGAGGCTAAAGGTCACTGATGATTTGTATAAATACATCAGAAATCCAACGGCTTCTACATGCGTTGAAGAAATTTTAAATGAAGAAGACCTAATAAAAGAGATGTTTATCTTGGGCTTGAGGCTCAAAAAGGGTGTTGATTTGTATGAATTTAAAAGGCTCTTTGGTGTTGATTTATTGACTTACTATAAGGAAAAAATTAGTAAATTTTTAGACTTGGGATTTATGAAAATAGAAAACAATAGGATTGCCTTAAATGGTTGTAAGGCTTTTTTAGTTTCAAATGCCATCTTTAGCGAGCTTATATAATTGACACCAAAGGGATTTTGACTATAATCTCTGTTTGAGTGTGCCGAAGTGGCGGAACTGGCAGACGCGCTAGATTCAGGGTCTAGTGGGCTTTATGCCCGTAGGGGTTCGACCCCCCTCTTCGGCACCAATTTTTCTTAAAAAAGAAAGGAGCCTACCGTGAGAAACGACGAAGTTTTCCTCTTTACATCAGAATCCGTTACAGAGGGTCATCCAGATAAGGTTGCAGACCAGATATCGGATGCTATTCTGGATGCCATTATCAAGGATGACAAGAACTGTCGTGTTGCCTGTGAGACACTTTTAACAACTGGTATTGTCTTTGTTTCAGGTGAAATTACAACATCCACCTATGTGGAAATTCCAGAAATCGTAAGACAAACCATCAAAGAAATTGGTTATACAAATGCCGATTATGGTCTTGATTATAAGTCATGTGCCGTTGTTACGTCGATCGATAAACAATCTCCCGATATTGCAATGGGAGTCAACAAGGGTGAGTCTTTGGGCGCTGGCGATCAAGGTATGATGTTCGGCTATGCCACAGATGAAACAGAGGAGTTTCTGCCTTTAACAATAGTTTTGGCCCACAAATTGGCAAAGAGGTTGGCTGATGTTAGAAAACAGGGGCTTCTGCCATACTTAAGGCCCGATGGTAAAACACAGGTAACAATCAGATATAGGGGTTTTGATCCAGATAAGGTTACAGCTGTTGTAGTTTCTGCTCAGCACGATCCAAATATCGAGCTTGAGCAATTGAGGAAGGATATTGTCCAGTATGTTATCAGATACGTAATTCCCCAAGAACTTTGGGATCCCGATATAAAACTCTACATAAACCCAACGGGTAGGTTTGTTTTGGGCGGACCGCATGCCGATACGGGTTTAACAGGTAGGAAGATAATAGTTGACACGTACGGCGGTGTGGCAGCACATGGCGGTGGTGCTTTCTCTGGAAAGGATCCGACGAAAGTTGATAGGTCTGGTGCCTATATGGCAAGGTATATTGCAAAAAACATCGTCGCAGCGGGTATTGCAAGGAGATGCGAGGTTCAATTGGCATATGCCATTGGTGTTGAAGAACCTGTAAGCATAATGCTACACACATACGGCACAGGCAAACTTCCAAAGGAAGAGATAAAAAAACTTATCGTTGATACGTTTGATTTAACGCCAAAAGGTATGATAGAGACCCTCGATCTTTTGAGGCCAATCTATAGGAAAACGGCGGCGTACGGACATTTTGGAAGGAATGATAAGGATTTCACCTGGGAGAGAACGGATAAAGCTGAAGAGTTGAGAAGAAAAGCGGGGTTGTAAGAGATGGATTACGATATTAAGGATATAAGTCTTGCAGATTTGGGTTTGAACAGGATTGAATGGGCATTCCAATCGATGAACGTCTTAAAATCCATTCAAGACGAGTTTGAAAAGGAAAAGCCACTAAAGGGCAAAACCATAGGTGCATGTCTCCATGTTACAACGGAGACGGCAAACCTAATGGTTACACTTAAAAAAGGTGGCGCTGATGTGTATTTGTGTGCTTCAAACCCTTTATCCACACAGGACGACGTAGCTGCAGCATTGGTTAAATACTACGATATACCCGTTTTCGCTATCAAGGGTGAAGACAGGGACACTTATTATAAGCATTTGAACGCCGTTTTGGATCATAAGCCCAATATAACAATGGACGACGGTGCGGATTTGGTTTCTCAACTCCATTCAAACAGAAAAGAGCTTGCAGAGAACATCATCGGTTCCACAGAGGAGACAACAACGGGTGTTATAAGACTAAAAAGCATGGAAAAAGAGGGCGTTTTGCTGTTTCCTGTGATCGCCGTGAATGATGCCTACACAAAGCACATGTTCGACAACAGATATGGCACGGGTCAGTCTACAATAGATGGGATAATAAGGGCAACGAACAGGCTCATTGCAGGTAGTGTGTTTGTTGTGTGCGGCTATGGATGGTGCGGCAAGGGATTGGCATCTCGCGCAAGGGGAATGGGTGCTAACGTTGTTGTTACAGAGGTTGATCCATTGAGGGCTTTAGAGGCAGTGATGGATGGTTTCAGGGTTATGCCCATAAAAGAGGTGGCGAAGATAGGAGATTTCTTTTGTACCGTAACGGGCGATATGCACGTCATCAGAAAAGAGCACTTTGAGCTTATGAAAGACGGTGCAATTGTGGCAAATTCTGGTCACTTTGATATAGAAATAGATGTCAAAGGCCTGAAAGAGATAGCTGTATCTGAACGTGATATTAGACCTTTTGTTAGGGAGTATAAACTCAAAAATGGCAATAGGATCTATCTACTTGCAGAAGGCAGGCTTGTAAACCTATCTGCAGCTGAGGGTCATCCATCGGCTGTTATGGATATGAGTTTTGCAAATCAGGCTTTGAGTGCTAAGTACTTGGTAGAAAATGGCAAAAGCTTAGATAAAAGGGTTTATAAAGTTCCTGATGAGATTGATTATAGGATTGCGGCTTTGAAACTCAAAACGATGGGTATTGAGCATGATGAGTTAACGGAAGATCAAAGGAAATATTTGGAAAGTTGGACGATTGGAACGTGAAAGGAGTTTGGTAGGATGAAAGAAAAGGTATTGGAAGAGCTAAAGAAGGTTTTTTATCCGGGAAAGACACACAGTGTTGTACAGGAAGGGATAATTGATGATGTTGTAATAGAGGGCAGTAAGGTAATTGTTAAGATAAAGACAAAGGAAAAAAACCAAGCTGTGATCGATATGCTCAAGAGGAGCATACCCCTGACTTTGAAAAAATTGGACGGTGTTGAGGATGTCGAGCTTCAGATAGAAAAGATCGTGGACGAGCAGGAAAAAAAGGTTGCGGATATAAAGTACGTTATAGCCACAACCTCCGGTAAGGGTGGTGTGGGTAAATCTACGGTTAGCGTGAATGTAGCATTAGCTTTGGCCAAGTTTGGATACAAAGTTGGGCTTTTGGATGCTGATATTTATGGTCCAAACATTCCTACTATGATGGGTATAGAGGGTGTTCCTGTTACACTTGATCCCAACAATAAGGACAAGATATTGCCTATAGTTAAATATGGCATCAAGGTTCTATCCATAGGAAACTTGGTCCCTAAGGATGCAGCAATAATCTGGAGAGGGCCTCTCGTGTCTCAGGCTGTTGACCAGTTCTTGAAAGATGTTAGCTGGGGGCAGCTGGATTTCTTGGTAGTGGATTTGCCACCAGGTACGGGTGATGCCCAGCTTACACTGGCACAGAAAACAAAGGTAAGCGGTGGAATTATAGTTATTACGCCTCAAAATGTTGCCATGAGCGATGCAATGAAGGCACATGATTTCTTTAAGAGGCTTAATATACCTGTGCTTGGCGTTATAGAGAATATGAGCTACTTTATATGTCCAAACTGCGGGGCAAGGACAGATATATTCGATCACGGCGGCGCAAGAAGGTTTGCAGATGAGTACGGATTAACATTTTTGGGAGAGATACCCATTGATGTAGAAGTGAGGGTCGGGGGAGATAGGGGAAAACCCATAGTCGTATCTAATCCAACGTCACCTGTTGCGCAAGCCTTTGAGGATGTGGCGAGGAATATTATAGAAAAAGTTAAAGCCTCCAAATAAGGGAGGGTATATGAGTATTTTTGATTTGTTTAGGAAGTCCCCGTTCATAGCTATCAATGAGATGATGAAAGAGGTTGTTGAGTGCACTAATAGAATTCCAGAGATTTACGAGGCGTTCATCAACGGTGATCAAGAGGAAGTAGAGAGAATAGCAAAGGAAATATCGGATCACGAGTACAAAACAGACAAAATAAAGGACAGTATTAGACAGAGTTTGCCCCATAGTATATTCATGCCTGTTGCAAGGGGTGACATACTTCAAATTATAACCTCTATGGATGCCATTGCAGATAGATCGGAAGATGTTGGCGTTCTAATGACATTTAAGAATATTCACGTTCCTGATGAAATTAAGGGCAGGATTAAAGAGTTTACTGTTGCGGTTTTAAAGGTTGTTGAGTTGTCGAAACAGGTTATTGAGGAATTGGAAGCGTTGAGGGAGGCGAGTTTCTCCGGTCCTGAAGCTAAAGAGGTGATATCTCTTTTAGATAAGGTCAATGAATCTGAGCACAAAACAGACGTAATGCAATACGATTTAACGAAAATCATTATAGATAAATCTGAAGAGATGGATTGTGCATCCTTGATCTTGTGGCTTAAGATAATTGAAGCTACTGGCGATATTGCTAATGCCGCCGAAAAAATGTGCAATAGGATAAGGCTGATTATTTCCCAATGAGCCCATTACTTGTAGTTCTGTTGGCTGCAGTTTTTGGCTTCTATATGGCGTGGAATATAGGAGCCAACGATGTGGCCAACGCAATGGGAACAAGCGTAGGAGCCCGTAGCCTTTCCTTTCGCCAAGCAATCATCGTAGCTGCCATATTTGAGTTTTCCGGGGCGATGCTTGTGGGCAATCACGTTAGTTTAACAGTGGCGAAGGGTATTGTAAATCCATTGGCTTATTCCCAACAAGCAATGGTTTTTGCCTATGGAATGTTGGCGACCCTTCTTTCTGCAGCCTTGTGGGTTAATATGGCTACAAAGTTGGGGATGCCTGTCTCAACAACGCATTCCATTGTCGGTGGTGTTATCGGATTTGGTATTGCCACACATGGTTTAGGCTCTATTGAGTGGGGAAAGGTTGTTACTATTGTTTTGAGCTGGATTGTATCGCCTATTAGTGGTGGCATTATATCCTTCTTGATCTTCCTTTTTATTTCGAAGAAAATCTTAAGCTATGATAAACCTGTTGTTGCAGCCAAGAAATATGCTCCATTTTTGGCGTTTTTGGTTTCTATAATTTTGGTTTTTTCCATGCTTTATAAAGGTTTAAAGAACCTTCACCTTCATTTGAGCTTTTCCCATGCCTTGATTATTGCAATTATTGTGAGTGTAATTTTTTACTTAGTTATATACAGAATAGTCTCTAATATACCTGTTGATACTACCCTACCCTACAAAAGAAGATTTCCTCAGGTGGAGAGGGTCTTTGCGATACTGCAGGTAATCACGGCGTCTTATATGGCCTTTTCCCATGGGGCTAACGATGTTGCTAATGCCGTAGGTCCCTTAATGGGTGCTGTTTATGCTGCAAAACTTACAGCCCATCAGCCTCTATCCATGCCCATCTGGGTTTTGAGTGTTGGTGCTGTAGGTATTGTTACGGGACTTTCCATGTATGGATACAAGGTCATACTCGTTGTTGGCAGAAAGATAACAGATATGACGCCGTCGAGGGGTTTTGCAGCGGAATTTGGTGCGGCCACGACGGTTTTGGTATGCTCTAAGATGGGACTTCCCATATCTACAACACATACGCTCGTTGGGGCGGTTATTGGTGTTGGATTAGCGCGCGGAATAGATGCTTTAAACCTAAAGGTTTTGAAAGACATTGTTGTATCTTGGCTTTTGACGTTGCCCATAGCTGCAGTGCTGTCAGCAGCTATTTTCTTTGCATTAAAGGGTCTGTTTTTAGGGTAAAATGATCGTTTCATCCATAGATATAGGAACAAACACAATAAGGTTGTTGGTTGCAAAAAGGGTGGAAGAGTGCAAATTTGATTTTTTGTTCAGAAAAAGCAGGATTGCACGTCTGGGTGAGGGTTTATCGAAAAGCGGCTATTTGAGTAGCAACGCCATAAATAGGGCGATGGATATATTGGCTGAGTATGTTGATATTTCTAAGCAATTTAAAGCTGAAAAGATCTTCGCCTGTGCTACAAGCGCCGTCCGTGAAGCAAAAAATGGCCATGAGTTTGTTGAAAGAGTAAAAGGTATGGGTATGGATTTAAGGGTAATAGATGCTGACAGAGAGGCTTATCTGACACATAAGGGCATTGTTTACTTTTTAAAAGACAAATTGGACGGTAAGAAATGGGTGGCATTTGATTTGGGTGGTGGAAGCACGGAATTTATGTTTTCTTTGGGGGATGAGTTAAAAAGGGCTTTTAGCGTTCCTTTGGGTGTTGTAAAACTCCTTGAGATGTTCATAAAACACGATCCTCCACTAAAAAGTGAACTTGATAAAGCCGTGTCTTTTTTTATTGATAGGTTAAACGGATTTAATCCAGATAAGAACGTAGACATTGTTGTGGCAAATGCTGGTACTGTTACGAGTTTGGCAGCTATAAATTTAAAACTTGAAAGGTATTCTTATGAGAAAACTGAAGGGTATATTTTGAAGATCAAAAGCGTTGATAAAATATTGAATAAAATGTTAAAATTAAACTCGCACCAAAGGCTTGAAGAGTTTAGGATATTGGAAAGAGGAAGAGAGGATGTGATAGTCGTCGGGGCATATTTAGTCAAAGTATTAATGGAATATTTTGGTAAAGATTACCTTATGACGACAAATGGTAGCTTAAGGGAAGGCGTTTTGTTTGAGGAGTTGTGTGATGGATGAGGAGAGGAGATCGGTTTACGAAAAGCTATCAAAGAATGCCGATGAGATAAGAGGTGTTCTCAAATCTGAAAACTTCAATTTAGCTGAAGCGGATAGGCTTTTTAGAGAAAGGAATACACTGTTTTATCAGCTAAAGGATGTGTTTTTGGCAAAGGATGTTGGAGAAGATGAACTTGAGTTGATTGAAGGCATGATAAATGACAACAACGAGCTTTTGGCAATGATAGAGGAAAAGAAAAAGGAGATGGAGAGGAACTTTAAGAAAAGGGAAGCGGACGCCAAGAAAATAACCTCTTATCTTAAAGGTTGAAGGAGGTAGATGATGAGGCTGTCAAAGGAGAACTGTGTGCTTTTGGTCATCGATATGCAGGAAAAGCTGTGCAAGGTTATGAAGGAATTGGATAGAACAACAAAAAATATTAGGTTGTTAATTGAGGCTGCCAATGAGTTCAACATGCCCATTGTTTATACGGAACAGTATCCCAAGGGTTTGGGTGAGACAATAGAGCCATTGAAGTCGCTTCTTGAAAAGTACAACGCCAAGAGATTTGACAAGATGTCCTTTTCGGCTTTGAAGATCGATGAGATAAAGAATTACCTTGAAAATCTGGGAAAGAAAACGGTAATTTTGACAGGTATTGAATCCCATATATGTGTTCTGTCTACTGCCATAGACTTAAAAGATAACGGTTATGAGGTAGTTGTAGCGTCAGATGCAACCACATCAAGAGAAAAGGAGTTTTACGATACAGCCATGAATTTCTACAATGGTCAGTCAATACCTGTGATTCCTGCTGAAACAATAGTGTTCTACTGGCTTGAGTTTGCTGGCACAGATTCGTTTAAGAAACTACAGAGGATCATTCTCGGTAGAGAATAGAAGCTTTGATCGAAAGATTTTTTAAAGATAAAATTTCAATTTTCATATTCTCCTTTGTCCTTTTTTCGATAGGTTCTTTTTATATTTCTTTTTTCCCGCCGGATGAACCGAAATACGTGGATGCTGCACTAAGGATGATAGAAAAGGGAAATTACGTCATTCCATTTTTTAACTGTCATGTGAGATTTGACAAGCCCATACTCTTTTATTGGGAATTGGTTTTATTTTTTAAGCTCTTTTTTGTGGATCACCTTATCAGGATAGGCCACGACTATTTTGGCTTGATTGAGTATGCGGCAAGACTGCCAGCCATAGTTTCTGCCGCGCTATCCAGTGTTTATGTGTATAAACTATCTGATTTGCTTTTTGATGACAGTAATATTTCGAGGCTTTCTGTTTCGGGTTTTATATCTATTGGTTTCTTTGTGTATCTGGGACGCTCGGTATACCCCGACATGAGTTTAATTCTGTTTGAACTCATGGGTATTTACTATTTCATTAAAAACAGATACGTGCTTGGATGGATTTTTACGGCACTGGCTTTTTTGGTTAAAGGACCAATTGGTGTGGTAAGTGTGGGTTTTACCTATTTTATCTATCTCTGGGTGGTTGAAAGGAAAACTGGTTTAAAAGAATTCTTCTCGCTTAACAACGGTTTGGGCTTTTTAGCCTTTTTATTGGTCGGTTTACCGTGGTATATCGCCGTTTATCACTACTATGGAATGGAGTTTATAAATAAGTTCCTTATTTACCACAACATCGAGAGATTTACCGGAGCTGCACACCAACATCCCCATTCGTTCTTTTATTTCTTTCCTATAGCCATTCTGGTTTTGTATATCTGGTGGCCGTATCTTTTGCAGCTTTTTAAGAGAATAGATTTAAAGGATAGAAAAAATCTATTTTTAATCCTCTGGTTTGCTTGGGTGTTCCTGTTTTTCTCGATTTCAAAGAACAAACTTGCCCACTACATTGCCTTTGGTTTTATACCGATTGCAATCCTTTTTGGCAGGTATATAAGCGAAGTCAAGGAATCGCAGAAGATCTCTTATGGTTTCTTGATATTTGAGGTTATCTTATCTTTAGCATTGTCGTTTTTTGCCTACAAAAAAGGTTTGGTGCAGCTTGTTGCCTCTGTTTTTGCGGGCATTCTGATAGTTTCATTGACCAATCTACTTAAAAAACCAGCGAAGGTGATCTTTTACAAAACCATAGCGATGAGTGTTGTAGCCTTTGTTGTGCTTTTACAATTTGAGGGTTACAGGCCTGAGAAGTTTGTTTGGCATGAGGTTTTGAAGACAAGATTGGGGCTGTTGCAATATAAGAAACTCAACCAGTCTCTTGTTGCTTACACGCGGATGTGCTTAAAGGAGGTGAGGAATCCAGAAGCTATAGAGAAAAGAAAGGGCACGTTTTTGGTATATACAAAACTCAGGCATTTAAAGGAGTTAAAGGTCAAATATAAGATATTGGGTAAATTCATTGATAAAGGCACAAAAACGGTGCTTATAGAAGTGAACAATGGATGAACAAGTCTTAAAACTCAAATCGTTTATGGAAAATGAATATAAAGGCGAAGATATACGCTTCTGTTCGGCTTATCTTTTTGGCGATTCCAAGTACATAGAGAAAAGAAAACAACTTGCCGAAATATTCAACAGCATGGCGACGGTTGAAAGGCCAAATATTATCTATGTCAGGACCGATGTGGATTTGAAGCTGAACGGGGTGAACATTCGCGAGTTAACGGACAAACTACACCTTGCTGCGCTCTTTGGTGGGGATGTAAAAGAGATAGAATACGAGCCATCAAGCATTGTAATTTCTGAAAATCTATCGTTTTTTATGAGTGTTAAGCCGAAAAATGCCGTTTATTTGTACAACAAGGGATTTCATCTCACAAACCAAATTGCAAATTTTGTAAAGAGACTCAAATACAAAAGGGTTATATTCTTTGGTGACTTTGACTGTCAGGGCTTAGCCATATTGAGTGATTTTAAAAAGAAATTGCCTGAAATAGAGTTCTATCCGAACTATCAAACGGTGGAGTTTGTATTTAAAGAGTATGGGGATAGGCTGTTGGATGTTGACTTAAACGAGTGTTCGACAAAGCACATAGAAGAATCTGAGCTTTATGATATTCTGATTGAACGTAAAAAGAAAATAGAACAGGAATTTTTACAGGTTCTTTTTGCTAAAGGGGGTTTGGAGAAGCCAGAATGGATTGGGTGAAACATTTCTGTGCAAAGGATTGTCCAGATACGTGCGGTTTTTATGCAAAAATAGATGAAGGTGATTTAAAGGTCAAAGTAAACGATTGGGATTTTCTCAAAAACCAGTTCGTTTGCAGAAAGTTAAAGTTCTTTTATGAAAGAGAGATCAAAAACAACAGGGCCTACCACTTCGTAGAGAAAAAAAGGGTTGATACAGACACTGTTTTAGGAAAAATTGCTAACTTTTTAAAGGGTTCAAACGGTAAGAGGATCTTGTACTTAAGAGGCTCTGGGAATTTGGGTTATTCGATGTTTGCTTGGGATATTGTTTTATCACAGCTTGATAGCGTGTACTTTGTAGATGGAAGCTCCTGTGATGAAACTGGAATTGAAGCTCATATTGAAGATTTTGGTATTTGCACAAATCCACCGATAAAAAGGCTTGAAGAAGTGGATAACGTTTTAATTTTTGGTAAGAACGCCTTTGTGTGTGCTCCACATCTTTACTACTACCTAAAGCAGCTAAAAAAGACAAAAACATTGGTATATATTGATC
>WFQR01000160.1 GCA_015486955.1 Hippea sp.
CGCATATCAGGTTAAGTGTGCCGACCTCTGCAAATGGATCTACAAATGCCGTATTGGGATCAGGCACAACCAACATATCGCTTTCGTTTATGCTCTTCCATCCCCTTATGGAAGAACCGTCAAATCCAACGCCCTCTTCAAAGGTCTCTTCAGTGATTGTGTGGGCAGGAACACTGAAATGTTGCCATGTGCCCAACAGATCGACAAACCTCAAATCCACAATCTTAATGTCCTCTTCCTGAATCTTCTTTACTACATCTTCAGGTGTCATCATCTCTACCTCCAAAAAAAGTTTTGCTCAAATAAAGCAATATACGTTCCTTTACTGTTAAAATAAGGATTTTCAGCCACCAACCCATTTAGCCCATCTACACCTTGAATTTTTGTCTACAATTTTGTAAACTTGCAAACAATGATTGGACAGCAAATAAACATTAAAGAGGGATACCTCACAATTATACATGAGGCAAGCAAGATACTGAGCAAGAAGAACACATTGAACGAGTCCCTAAAGGAGATATTGAAGATACTCTATTCTTATTGGGATGCGCCCATATCCTTCGTTGCCCTATACGATAGTCAAATGGGAAGCTTAAGAATCGTTGAAAGCTTTGGAATGACAAAAAAAGAAGCATCAAAAGGCATATTCAAAAAAGGGGAGGGTGTCGTTGGTAGTATCTTTAAAAACGAAGTTCCGGCTGTAATCTATGACATAAAAAGCAACCCTAAGTATCTAAACAAGACACGCATCACAAAAAGGATAGGAAACGAACTTGTTTTTTTGGGCGTCCCAATAAAAGTTGGTGGAGAGAAATTCGGTGTGTTGTGTACCTATAAAGAAAAAACGCGCTCGTTCTCTCACGACGATGCCATAAAAATGCTCTCAACACTCGCCACACTCATAGGCTTAACAAAAAAGATGTATGAAAGGATGGAGGAGGAGCGCAAATTCTGGCAAGAGGAGAAAGAAATCCTTCTAACGACGATCAGCAAAGAGGCAATAGCCCTAAACGATATAATCGGTGTATCGGATGCTATCACAAATCTAAAGAAGATCTTGCTAAAGGTAGCCGTTGCAGATTCAACGATTTTGATAACGGGAGAGAGTGGCACAGGCAAAAGTCTCATTGCAAAGACTATCCATAAATTGAGCCCAAGAAGGGATAAACCCTTTGCAACGATAAATTGTGCGGCTATACCCGAAAACCTGTTAGAAAGCGAGTTGTTTGGCTACGAAAAAGGGGCATTCACGGGTGCAACGTCAAGGAAACGGGGCAAGTTCGAACTGGCAAACGGCGGCACACTGTTTTTAGATGAAATTGGGGATATGCCTTTAAGTTTACAGGCAAAACTTCTAAACGTTCTCCAAGACAAAGAGATATCACGCTTAGGCAGTGAACAAACCATACCCATAGATGTAAGGATCATAGCGGCTACAAACAAAAACATTGAAAGGCTTGTAAGTTTGGGACATTTTAGAGAAGACCTATACTACAGGTTAAATGTAATACCCATACACGTGCCACCGTTGAGGGAAAGAAAGGAAGACATACCCCTTTTGATTGATTACTTCTTAAAGAAGTTCAACAAGACCTACAAAAAACGCATATCGATCAAGAAGGAAGCCATTAGGGCAATGGTTAACTATAGATGGGGTGGAAATATCAGAGAATTAGAGAACACCATCGAAAGGTTGGTTATCATGAACGACGACGACATCGGTCTAAACGACCTACCACTGTACATTAAAGAAGAAGCGGTGGATTTTGACATAGAGCAAGATACATCCTTAAAAGATATGCCGATGACAATTGAAAACATAGAAAAACAACAGATACAGGAAGCCTTAAAAAAGACAGGATTTGTCAAATCCAAAGCTGCAAGACTGTTGGGTTACACAATTAGACAGTTGGACTACAGAATTAAAAAGTACGGGATAAAGGTTCAAAAGCTGTAGATATAGGCTAAGATCTTAGCCACAGCTTCGTATAGCTCCTCTGGGATCTCCTCATTCAAATTTAGCCTATAGAGGCTGCTTGCCAATTCAGGATCCTTTTCAATGTGAATGTCGTACTCCTTTGCAATCTCCTCAATCCTCTCAGCCAAAAAGCCTCTGCCCTTAGCAACAACCTTTGGCGCGTTATCTTCGCTCATCTTGTATCTCAATGCAACGGCCTTTTTATCCTCTTCCATCAGTATTGCCTCTTTATGCTAAACAACCCTGTTAGGTTGAACGTTATCCAAAAACCCTTATCCAAGTGTGTCTCGTATTCGCCGTTTTCCTGTTCCTCAGGGGATCGTGTAAAGTAGAAATCCAAACCAATACCCCAACAATCCTCTTGATACATAAAACCAAACTTCCTCGATGGATAGTAAGAGTAGTGCAAGCTCCTTTCGAATGATGCATACACGTAAAGCTCTTTCAAAGGATAAGCATACACCTTTGTGCTCACACTCTCATCTGTAAGCTTGTAGTTGTCGTCTCTCGACATCGTATAGCCAACACTAAAACCGGCATTTTTGTTTCCTACATTCAAATCCTCAGAGGAATCCAAAAATACATGCTTTTTAAAGAAGTAGTGCGCCAGGCTTGTTAGTTTTAAAAAGTCAAACGGTTGGATTGTGGTCTCTTCGTAAATCGGTGGATAAGGCGTGTGATAGGCCTTTGCAAAATCGTAGTAGGCTGTAATCCTATTGTAAAAAACTTGCCTGTACTGTGGTTTTCCATTGTCAACAAACTTCGCAGTCAAGATGTTCTCTAAATCAAACGTAACTTTGTTCGTTTTTGAATAGGTTGAGACAAAATCCGCAAACCTCTGAGACCTTTCAGGTATGTACTGGTAAGAAACAGTTGGCTTAATTGTGTGTTTTATACCGACAAAACCTGAAGTGTTGGTATTCAAGAAGATACCGTATAGAGCTGTGCTTACAGAGATGTTGTAGTCAGGAACGAATGCCCTACGTGAATACTTTTTGTTGTTTGGTGCGTACTCCCATCGTGAATACAATTCATGGGCGCCGATCTTGGGAGTGATGCTAAAATGGTAGAGCTTGAAAGGATAAGACAAAAAACCCGTGGAATCCGTATAAATGCCACGCGCATCTTCTATCCTAAAATCGTTGGACACTGTTTGAGAGAAATCCAAAGTCAAATTCTTGTAAAGTTTCTTGTTTATCACACCAAATTTCACCACAGGCATCTTTTGAAGCGTTGCCCTGTTATTTTCAGCCACCAAATCCTGATAGAACTGTGAATAAATAGACAGAAAATAGTCATTGTAGTTCACATAGTAGGATGCCGTCGATGTCGTATATCTGTCTGACGATGTCTCCAACTTGCTCATATCCAAAACCCTTAAGTTGTCCCTATTGTTAACAATATTCACATCGTAACTGAAATATCCGTATTTTCTAAAATCTGCATACTGTGTGGCTTTTAAGTTCACCCTTGTCTTTTTGTGAGTAGAATTCAAATACGGTACCTTTTCCTTAAAAACTGTAATATCCCAATTACCTTTAGAGTATTTTGTCCAATAAAACCTATATTGACCCCTTATACCGTTGCCCTCTTTAGAGTAAGCAAACGGATACAGCGTTATGTCTTGAGAAGGGCTGATGTTAATAAAGAAAGGCTGTATGTATTTAAAACCGTATGAAGATGACATGCCTATTTGGGGAAACAAGAATCCTGTCCTTCTCTTTTTGTTCAAGCTCTTTCTAACAAACGGAAGAAAAAACACGGGTACACCCCGTGCTTTCATAAGCACCGGATAGGCAAATAGGTAGTCATCCTTAACAATATAGGTATTTTTTGCATTGATTGTCCATTTAGGATGAGCACCTTTTTTGTAATTTACAAACCCCGGACAATCGCAGCTTGTAATTGCTCCATCTTTCACAAAGTACTTGTTCTTACCGTAGAAAACGATCCGTTTTGCCCTCAAATATAGATGATTACCTTTAACGAACATCACAGCGTGTTCAATATAACCCCTGTACGTAGAATAATTAAGAATTGCATAAGTGCCCTTGACCCAGTTGCCAAAAGTGTCCTCTAAGTACACATGCCCTTTTGCTTCAGCAATGGAGCTATTGTCGTTATAGCTAACCTTATCGGCTTTTAACACGTAATTTGAGTCGTAAATTTTGCAGTGTCCATAGGCATAATAGGTAGAGAGCTTCTTGTTGTACGACACATGATCGGCCTGTATGTGAATAAAGTTATCTTTGGCAAACGATGAAACGGAGATAAGTATGGCAATTAAAACAAAAAAAACAAATTTCAACGTTTTCACTAAAGAGAAATATATTAAAAAAATTACTGCAAGGCAACAAATAAATTGAATTATACGCACAAACACTTATACTAATGATCAGAAAGATAAAAAGTTTTTTGTAGGAGGTTTTGTTATGAGTAAAACGCTGAGTTTTTTAGGCGGATTGGTAGCAGGTGTTGGTGGTGTTGGTGTAGCTGGAATGAAGCTCTTTCAAACCCAAATGGTAAAAGAGATCGAGAGTCCAAAGAGTTTTGAAGAGACATGCGAGGCAATTGAAAGGGTTATTCCTGAATTTGCAAGCGAGGGCTGGGGCTTCCCATTTGACAAATGGAACTTTTACAAGGTCTTTGAAGATAGAAATATAGATGTACCGAACATAAGAAAACTCACCGTATACTTCGTATGCAATGCCAAATTGGCCGCTAAAGTCATAAACACAAACAATGCAATGGCCGGCATCATGCCATGTTCATGGGCCGTCATGGAAAAAACGGACGGAAAAACCTACATCGCAAAAATGAACATAGGTTTAATGGCTAAGATCTTTACAGGCACAATAAAAGAGGCCATGGAAAAGGTTGAGGCCGACGAAAAGAGGATGTTCGAAAGGATATTCTCTTGAAAAAAGGCGGGGGTAAAGCCCCGCTAATATTCTTTAAACCTCAACGCCTACCCTTAAGCCGCCCCAATGTTTGCCTTCAACGTATATGGGCACAGATACATCGTACATGGCATTACCCGTATCCCTTAAGTAGGTTTGAACAAGTAGGGGCTCTGTATTCCTTGCACACCTAATACCCACAGGATCGTCAAACTTCCTCTTTGATCTATTGCCGATCAAATCCTTCTCGTAATCGCCCGTTAATGGCTTGTCGTAAATTGAATTGTGTGCTGCAGCGTATCCATTGTTATCCACAAGCAAAAAATACTTAAACTTGCTATTCTTAGCCAAGTATTTATCCTCAATGGGCTGTATGTACTTTTTAACAAAATCCGTAAATCGTGTCTCATACTTCTGTGGGTTTGTGTTTGGTATAGGAACATAGTTTCTATCCCAGATATCGGCACTGGATATAACACCATCCTTAATGGCCTTCTCAATGGTCGTTTCAATTTCCTCTTTGGCTTCCCTCAAAAGCCTGTAGATGTCTTCCATAGGATGATCTATCCTCAACTTCTGCAACATCTTAAACGCCTGATCAGATACCTCTGTCAAATCAACGCTCTGGCTTGCAACATTGTTTAAATTATCCACCACTTCTCTTGTTGACTGTGTAACTGTTGTAACGGTTTGGGTCACCTCTTCAATGGACGCAGATTGTTCTTCAACGGCTGCTGTAATGTTGGAAAGCATCTGGGAAGCCTTCTCGATCTCATCCACAACGTTGCTGAACGTATCCTTTATCTTTAGCGTTTCCTCGCCACTTTCTTGTATCTTTTGGGCTATTTTCAGGTTTTGATCAATGAGCTTTTCAGCATTCTGACTCACGGTACTAATCATCTCGTAAATCTCGGAAGCATTGGCCTGGGTTTTTTCTGCCAGCTTCCTAACCTCATCGGCAACAACGGCAAAGCCACGTCCCGCTTCTCCAGCGCGGGCTGCCTCAATGGCCGCATTCAAGGCAAGCAGGTTTGTTTGGTCGGCAATATCGTTGATGACGTTGACAATATTCGATATGCCCTTCAAATTATCACCCAACTCGTTTATTAGCTTCTTACCCTCATCCATCAACCCAATATTTGATCTCATATTTGACTCAACGTGTGTTGCAACCTCCAAAACCTCTCTACTTGCATCTTTAATCTCGTTCATGAAATTACTAAACTCCTCGACGTTCTTGGAAATATCCGTTATTGCATAAGACGCGTCTTTCATTGTTGAATTGATTGCATCAAACTGAGCCATGTTTTCGTTAATAGCATCGATGGTTCTTTTTAGTTCGAAATTAAACTTTGCATTAAAAACACTTGCCTTGCCCGCCGCTGTTATAAGATTTCCAATGACCTTATTGATAAAATCCTTAAAACTCTTTATAAAGGTCTCAACAAACGGTATACCCGGTGTCTTTATCTCCTTTAACAGATCTATCCTCTCCTCAGACAAAATGTCCTTGAACTCCTCGTTAATCTTTTCCATATTCTTTACCAATTGCACATAGTAATACCAAAAGTTCAAACCGGCAAAAACGACGCTTGCAATAAGGAAAAACAGCAAAAAGTTGTTAAGGAAAGCCTGCTTAAAGGCAACATATCCCAAAACACCGCCGAGCACATACAAAACAAACGTAACTGCCGTAAATGTAAACAACTTAAAAAGCATCCCCTTACCTCCACCCAAAAAATTTATCGGCTTATCATAGTAAATTTATTACAAACAATCAAGTTAAAATCTGAAATTATGTAAAAAATTAAAGGCGAGCTTCCAGATCAAAGGGGTTAACAATATCTTTTATATAAGCCACAACAATATTTCCCTCTTTTAAACCTTTGCCTTTTACGTAAACTGCACCATCTATTTCATACGCGCTTCTGTAACTCCTTCCAACGTAGTATCCAGGTAAATCTTCGCTCTCACCGTCTATCAAAACCTTCAAACTCTTACCCACAAATGTTTCGTTTATCTCCTCAGTTATGGAAGATGCCACGTTTTCAGCCTCTATCAACCTTTCCTGTTTTATCTGATCATCCATATCCCTATATCTGCTAAAAGACAACGTGCCCTCCTCATGGTAGTACTTAAAAAAACCCGACCAATCAAGGCGAGCACCCTCTAAAAAATCCAAAAGCTCATTAAAATCTTCATCTGTCTCAGTGGGAAAACCCACAATAAACGTTGATCTGATGGCAATATCTGGAATCTTATCCCTCAACCTTTGCAAAAGTTTTTCCATATCGGACCTTTTATACATTCTACCCATATCCTTTAGCACCCTATCCGATGCATGTTGAAAGGGCACGTCAAGGTAGTGCACGACCTTTTTGGAGCTTGCAATGTAATCGATCAGCTCATCCGTTATAAAAGATGGATACGTGTACATGATCCTGATCCACTCAATACCATCAACGCTCTCCAGTCTTTTCAAAAGCTCAACCAATTGGTTCTTTAAACCCTTCTCAAACATGTAAGCCGTTGTATCCTGAGCAATTATGTAAAGCTCCTTAATCCCTTTTTCAGCAAGGACACCTGCCTCATCAACAAGCTCATCTATCGATCTGCTCTTGAACCCACCTTTAATTAGCGGTATTGCGCAGAACGTGCAGCCGTTTGAGCATCCATCTGCGATCTTTAAATATCCGATGTGTGGTTTTTCCAAAAGTTCCCTGAATTCATAGAGCCTGTTGCCATACACACTTTTCCCCAATACCACTTCAGAGATCTTTTCAAGCTCATGTACACCCAAAAATCCATCAACCTCTGGCAGATCTTCTTTTAGTTCCTTTTTGTACCTTTCGTACAAACAACCCGCAACAATAAGCTTTTTTAAACCTTCCTTCTTAAGTTCTGCAAACTCCAAAATCGTATCGATGGACTCCTCTTTGGCAGGCTCTATGAAACCGCACGTATTCACCAAGACCACATCTGCCAATAATGGATCTCTAACTATTTCACAGCCGTTACACTTTAAGATGCCAGCCATATATTCACTGTCAGCCGTATTCTTCGGACAACCCAAGCTTTCTATGTAAACCCTACATCCTGCCATGACTGATCATTCTCCTCTTTTGAGCAGAAAGTATAGCTTTCCTCAATCTAACAGATACAGGTGTTACCTCAACGTACTCGTCATCCTTTATAAAGTTCACAGCCCTTTGCAAATTCATAGGCGTAATTGGGGCAAGTATGATGTTGTCATCTTTACCTGCTGCTCTCATATTGGACAATTTTTTCTCCTTAGTGGGATTGACATCCAAGTCATTTTCTCTATTGTGCTCGCCGATTATCATGCCCTCATAGACCTTTTCACCAGGCCTAATAAAAAGCCTGCCACGTGGCTCAAGGTTAAATAAAGCGTAGGCCGTAGCTATACCCTCTCTGTCTGATACCAAAGAACCACTAAACCTGCTTTTGATCTCACCGACATACTCATCGTATCCTTCAAGGTAACTGTTCATAATGCCCGTGCCTTTTGTGTCGGTTAGAAACTCATCCCTAAAGCCAATAATGGCGCGCGTAGGCACGATAAATTCAAGTCTTACACGACCAGATCCTTTATTTGTCAAATTAATCAATTTGGCCTTCCTTGTTTGCAGTTTGCTTGTTACAACACCCATAAACTCCTCATTGCAATCAATAAACAGGTGCTCTATGGGCTCAAGTATCTTACCATTTTCTTTCTTAAGAATGACCTGGGGTCTACCAACGGTTAATTCAAAGCCCTCCTTCCTCATGGCCTCAATCAGTATTACAAGCTGCAACTCCCCACGAGCCTTTACAATGACCTTGTCCGGATCTTCGGTCTCCTCAACCCTTATGGACACATTGCGCTTCTCCTCAAGCCACAGCCTATCCTTGATCCTGTTCATCTGAACAATAGCACCTTCCCTGCCGGCAAAAGGCGACGTGTTTATGCCAAAAACCATAGACACGGTGGGTTCGTCTACCTTGATGGAAGGCAGCGGATAAGGATAATCCCTTATGGTTAACGTATCGCCTATTGTTATAGAGGGCACATCGCCTGCAACAATGGCTATGTCACCCGGCTCAACCACATCAACACCTCTCAAAGCGAGACCATCGTA
>WFQR01000161.1 GCA_015486955.1 Hippea sp.
GATCTTAAAAATCAGTTTTACGATAACCGTTGCGGGTAATTTTAGGTTTGAGTGAGCAAGTATCTTTTTTGGTATCGGGCTTGAATTTCTTATGATTTTTATTGTTGCATTGTTAAGGCTATTGAACGAGCCCTTTGAGATTTTTATGTTCATTATGGTTCCATCTGGATTAATTTTAAACTCAACCGTTACGCTACCCTGTTCGTCTTTAAACAGTGCCTCAATTGGATAGAACTTGTGTGATGCGATCCATGAGTAGATCGATGGATAACCGTCTTCGGATAGGAAGATTCTTTTTTTAGACTTTATTTTGTTCTTGCCTTTTAGGTTTTTTGTTCCTTTGCCGCTGCTTCCTTTTTTGTGTGAAATTTGCTCCTTTTTGCGAGCTTTTTCATGAGCTACAATGAAATTTGCGGGAACTTTTTCTTTTTTCGCAGACTTTAAAGGTTCCTTTATGTTTTCTATTTTTTTGTGTTTGTGTGGTTTATGTGTAAAACCACGTACGTGTTTCTTAATAGGCTTTTCTTTTACACGCTTTTTTTCTTTTAAGTAAGTTTTATGCCTTTTTTGATCTGGTTTTTTTGCCTTTAAAGTCTTTGGTTTGTCTATTTTCTTGGTTGCTGTTTGTTTTGATCCTTCCTTTAATGAAAATATCGAAATGCTGTAGATTTGTGGTTTTTTGGCTAAACTTGGTTTCAATGTAAATATACCTACAAAAAGGAAAATAGCCGCTGCGTGGAGGATAAAAGCAGCGGCTATACTTATGATGAAATATGGAGGGTGGCTAAAACTTATATGACACGGTGGCGAACACCGATCTTGGCAGTGTTGAGTATCCATAAACCTCTTCGTAAAACCTATCAAATATGTTTTTAACAGTCAAAGATGCCTCTAAGTTTTTTATTGGGTTGTAAAGGAGTGTGAAGTCAAAGACTGCGTATTTGCCCGTTTGATGTAGATGATTTTTGTCGTCAAACCTTTTCCCAATGTATCTACCATCTAAAGTTGCAGTTAATTTATCACCCAGAGGCTTGACCGTGATGTATCCCGTATAAACCCTTAAAGGTATTCTTGCTGCTTGCTCACCTGTACCTGGGTCTTTGCTTGCCGTGTAGGTGTAGTTTGCGCCAATTGTTAGGAATTTGATTGGGCTGGATTTTAGGTCAACTTCAAAGCCGTCAGAGATGGTTTTGCCCTTAACGTTTTGGTATGTGGATTCCCATGTAGTGGGGTCAGTATAATAGGTTATTCTATCTTTAATTATGTTTTTGAAGTATATAAAACTTACATTTGAATTGTAGGGTAAGAATTGCACAAATCCAAAATCCCAGTTTTTTGATTTTTCAGGCGTTAGATTGGGATTTCCCCCGGTGAAATACCAAGCTGGGTTTGCTGGAGCATACAGCTCCCAAATACTTGGTGCTCTAAATCCTGTTCCAAAATTAGCCTTCAAAATTGTGTTTGTTTGAGATACCAAAAAATTTGCGCCCAACTTGTATGTAAAATGTTTTCCAAAGGTTTTAAAATTGTCTTCTCTTGCTGTGGCTTGCAAGTTCAAGTTTCCGATACTTTGTAAAATTTCGCCGAAGCCTGCGTAGTTGTATCTCAATTTTTTGAAAGGTGTTGTATCTTCGTATTTGTCCATCTTTTGACTAAAGCCAAGGGTTAGTTTTGTTTTGTTCAGAGTGTATGTTGCAATCAAATTTGAACCCCATTTTTTGCCTTTATAATCCTTCCATCCATTAGGAGCGGATTTGTAATACCTGAGTGTTTGAGTATAGTAGGTGTTTAATTTTATTTTCAGATTGTTGAAACTCTTGTTTAGATATAATTTTGAAAGTATAAAATGATTAATTAGTCTTAGGCTTTTTGCTGAAGGTGTATTATTAGATGGAGCGTCATCATCGGGCAGATATTCGTAAGATGGTGTTACATACCACCCATTATCCAAATAGTTCCTTGTCTTGCTCCACATAAACACAGTTCCAATGTTCATAGAATCATCGAAATCGTATTCCAAGCGCGTGTTTAGTGCTGTTTGATGATACGAATCATCCTCATCGCCCCTTGAGTATGAGTTGTCATTAGGGTTGTATTTGTCCATCTTTGATATACCGTCTGTGTCCAGTCTCAGTACGTTGAAGTAGAAACTGACGTTACTAATTTTGCCGCCAGTCTCAGCAGACTCTTTGTAGGTGTTGTAAGAGCCAACTTCTTGCGTGTACTTTGCATAGGGTTTGCCTTTGCCCTTTTTTGTGATTATGTTTATCACACCACCGACGGCGTTTGCACCGTATAGGCCGCTTTGTGCACCTTGAACAATCTCAATTCTGTTTATTCCATTTGGTAGTAAATTAGCGAAGTCATAGTAAGGTTGAGTCTGAGAAGGATCTGATACGTCTATGCCATCAATTAGCGTTTTCACATATCCGCTTGATAAACCCATTATACGAACACTTGTTGTCCCCCCAAAAGCGCCACTTGTAGTAACAGAAACGCCCGGAACGTACTTCAAAGCGTCCTTGACGAATATCGTTCCCTGTTTTTGCATCTGCTTCTGCGTAACTACATCTACAGGAGAGGGCGTTTTCAAGATCTCTGTCTGTGTTCTTGTTGCTGTAACGACAATCGTGTTGCTCTGTGCGTGTGCATAAGAGCCCATAAGCAAGGCAGCACAGCTTAAAGCCAATATCTTTTTAATTTTCATCGTTTCCCCCTTTCATCTAATTTCGCAGGTTTTTACATATTTTTCGCTTAATATCTTTAGCTTTTCCAATTCTCTTTTGCTTAAGCCCCTTTTGTGCAAAAAAGAGGGATCAAGTGTCTTTGTTGGTGTGAAATTCTGAATACAGTACAGTCGTGCACCTTTTATTGTTTTTAGGATCTTTTCGATGTCGTTTTCATCTAACATGCCCTTTAAAACAGTGGTTCTAAACTCATAAGGTACTTTGTCATCCAAAATTAAATCAATGCTCTTTTCGATTAAAGATGTGTCCACATTGGCTTTTACAACCTCGCCGTATCTATTCAGCGGGGCTTTTACGTCCATTGCAACATAATCTATAAGTTTCTCCTTTATCAAGGTTTCCAAAAGCTCAGGGTTTGTGCCGTTTGTATCGATTTTCACCTTATAACCCAAATCCTTTACCGCTTTTATAAAACTTAACAGTTCTTTGCCGTGTATAGTGGGTTCGCCACCCGTTATGGATACAGCCGTCAATTTGCCTTTTCTTCTATTTAAGAAATCTAAAACATCGCTCTCAACAATTCTTTCAACTGTTCCATTGACAAGCTCTGGATTGTGGCAATATGGGCATCTAAAGTTGCAACCAATGGTAAAAACTATAGCGGCAAGCTCGCCCGGATAGTCTATCAAAGAAAATCTCTGTAATCCGCCAAAAATCATGACACCTTAAATGTCTTTCTTTCCTCAAACTCCTCTTGTTTGCCGTCGTTCCACTGTTGAACCGGTCTTAAATAACCCACAACACGCGAATACACCTCGCAAGGCGTACCCTTAATCTCTTTCTTTGCCTTTTCCAACTCTTCAATCCTTTTCAAAATCTCGTCCCTTGTCATCATTACCTCCAATTTAGTGTTAGTGTTAGTGTTGGTAAATTATTTACCAACGACCAACGACTAATGACCATTTACCAATTAACCAAATTCCCTATTTTCCAATTCACCCATTCACCCATCTACCCATCTACCAATTAACCAATTTCCCCATTTGCCCATTCTCCATCTCCAACTCCAATTGCCGTTTCAACCTTTGAATTTCACTTTCGATTTCCTCTAACTTCTCCTCTTTGCATATTGGACACTCTTTGTGCTCGCCAGGTATGTATCCGTGTATTGGACATATTGAGAACGTAGGCGTGATTGTAAGGTATGGAAGTTTGTAGTTTTCGAAAATCGTTTTAACTAAAAGCTTTATGCTTTTTGTGTTTGTTATTCTTTCTCCAACAAAGATATGCAAAACCGTTCCGCCTGTATAACTTGACTGTAATTCATCCTGTAAGTCTAACGCTTCGAATA